>JAJYJF010000019.1 GCA_021796375.1 Chloroflexota bacterium
GCACGTTTGCGATCCAGTTCCCCACCCTCCCGGCGGTCACCCTCGGGTCCGTCAGCCGGCGGATCCTCTCCGACACGCGCGGCAGCATGTTCGTCACAGCTTTCTACGCGGTGCTCGAGCCGCACACTGGGCGGCTGGTCTACGCTAACGCCGGGCACCCGCCGGGCTTCCTGGTCAGCAGCCAGCACGGCAAGGAGACGATCGAGACCCTGCGCACCACCGGGATGTCGATGGGGGTGGAAGAAGGGGCGGAGTGGAAGCAGAAGATGACCCGCCTCGCCCCGGGCGACCTGCTCGTGATGTATACCGACGGGATCACCGAGGCGGAGAATTCCGCCGGCGAAGCCTACGCCGAGGAGCGCCTGATCGACGTCATCTTTGACCATCTGGGCTGCCCGGCGGCGGAGATCCAGGCGGCGCTGCTGGAGGAAGTGCACGGCTTCGTCGGCAGCGCCCCGCGCCAGGACGACATCGCGCTGATCGTGGTGAAGCGGGAAAAGTAACCCACATTTTCTTTCTCACAGGAAGGAGGCGTTGTATGGCTCAGCATCCGAGTATTCGTTTGGGCTGGTTAAAGCTGCTCTATGCCTATACCGTCGCCGGGGCTGGAATCTTCGGCCTCATCATTCTCCTGATCCCCAAGACGTTCGTGGCCCTCTTCGCGATCCCTGCCTGGGAGCCGTTTCTCCTCGGCGTAGTGGGAAGCGCCTTCCTGGCGTTCGGGCTCCTGGGGATTCTGGGATGGCGCTCGCCGCTCCAGTTTATTCCAATTCTCCTGCTGCAGATGGCCTATAAGACAGCCTGGCTGGTATTCGTCTTCATCCCGCAGCTATTCGCCGGATCGCCCCCCTTTTACGCCTGGTTTGTCGCGGCCGTCTTCCTCAGCTACATCGTCCTGGATGCGATCGCGATCCCGTTTGATCGGGCGCTGGGGGTCAAGACAGCTCTGGCTTGATTAAAAGTTTCGATAAAAACCAGGTCCTCACCTGCACTGGCACCGTGGCTTGCCAAGGATCCTGGCGGTAAACCTTGCCGGTGCACCCCAGGCGCCCCTGCGGGGCAAGTGTCACACGGACTGCCGGTAAAACACGGCAGTCCGGTTCCAGACGTATATAGCTTATTCGCGGCTTGAGCGAAGCATACCGAGACCGGATTGGGGCTATCCTGGCATGAACCTCATAATCCACTGATGAGGTGAATACTTTAGAGTATGAAACCCCTTACTCATTCGCCAAAATCACCTGGATGCCTTGCTTGGAAAGCTCCAGCCGCGTGCTGGCGGGCAGGGCGTCGTCGGTGATCAGACGGTTCACCACCGAGAGCGGCGCCACCTGGACGACCGATTCCTGGCCGAAGGCGGTGTGATCCGCCAGCAGGATCACCTCGCGCGCCGAGCGGATCATGGCCTGCTTCATGGTCACCTCGGAGATGTTGGTGTGCCACAGCCCGTGGTCGATGGAGATCCCTGCCACCATGAGGAACAGCTTGTCGCCGCGTAGCTCGCGCAGGGCGCCCTCCGCGGTGGGACCGACCAGCATCTGGCTGCTGTGCCGGTACGCTCCGCCGGTCAAAATCAGCACGACGTCTTCATTCCCCTCTAGAATTTTAAATACACCCACCGAATCGGTGATGACCGTGATGTCTTTGCGCGAGGCGAGCGCCTCCGCGAGGTAGTTGGCGGTAGGCCCCCCGTCGATGAGGACCACCTCGCCGGGATGGATCAGATCGGCGGCGACCCGGGCGATCACCCGCCGGCGCATGTCGATCTCGTCCTTCAGGTTCTGCTCGGCGTCGATCACCTCAAAGCCGATGCCGAGCCGGCCGGCGTACGCCTGCATCGAGCCGAAAAGCTCGCGGTACCACTCGTGCTCGCTGAAGGGGATGATGAACCCGACCCGGCGCGGCAGCTTGAGCCCGCTGCGCGGGCGCTGGGGGTCGATATCCATGGGGATCTGGAATTCCCGCCGGACGGTATCCCAGCGGATCTCCCAGCCGCTTGCGCCGGGTGTGTAGAAATCTGGCAGGGATTGGGGGGTCAAAACGGCATAGGGGGTGACCAGCTCGTGCGGGATGGGCAGGTGGTTGTAGGCGGCGATCGAGGCTTCCAGGCACACCGGGGCGACGATCTCGGGGAACATGGCCACGCCGATCTTGCAGTAATCCGCCTGCATCAGCGCGTTCTTGAGCGTATCCCCCTCCAACCCGAAGGGGATGACCAGGATGGAATCCGGGTCGATGCTCAGATCCCGGCAGGCCTGGATGGCGGCCCAGGCGGTGGTGTCGTTGATGGCGAAGATCAGGTTGATCTGCTTGTGAACGGCCAGCGCGTCGCGGGTGAGCTGGTAGGCGGTCGAATAGCGGGATTGGGCGTTGATGGAGAGGACGATCTCCGCGTCCGGGATGGACTCGTGCAGCCCGGCGGTGAACCCGCGGCTGCGCAGCTGGGTGTTGGAGAGGGAATACGTCAGGTCCAGCGCGTAGGCTTTGCCGCCCCAGTGCTGGCGGGCGTATTCCCCTGCCCGCCGGCCGACGTCCAGCGCGGCGTGGTAGTTGTCGACCGCGACGACCGTCTCTTCATTCCGGACCTTGAGCGATTCGGCGATGATCGGGATGCGCTTGCGGGAGAGGCTTTCCAGCAGGAGGTTATCGTACTTCGGGTTGACCGAGGTGGTGACCAGCACGTCCACCCGGTCCACCAGGGCGGCGTCCGGCCGGCTGGCGGGGGAAAGCTCGCCGTCGCCCAGCGCGGCAGCCCCGCCAAACGTCCGGCGCAGGCGATTTTCCAGCTCGAGCCGGTCCAGGTCGCGGCGGATGGTCATCTCGGAGACCTGGAACGCCCGGCCCAGCTCCCCAACGGATATATAGCCACGCTCGTTCACCAGGCTGACGATCTGTTCCAGGCGTTCCTTGGATGCCATGCGCTCCACCTTCCGGTTCGTTTTATCTAAGTCGGTTCTATTATAGCGAAAGTAATGTTCGAAGTCAACCACTATTTTTGTTCTAATTATAAACTCAAACAATTAATACTTGACAAACATGTTTGAAAGTGCTAACATAATGGCGACCTGATTAAATCCGCACATATTCGTTAACGGCAAGGCACAAAAACGGTATAACAGCCTTCTGGGGTGGAAGGTCCGGCTTGCCGTCTCTCCCGCAGGTGGGAATTTTATCGGAAGAGTTTCCTCTTATCTGGTTGTTCTGGCAATCCCAGGGCTGGGCGGCGCATGCCTGGTCTGTCTGGTAGGCGGTCTGATTCGATCATTTATTTGCCTGCAAACTTTTGGTCAACGGCGCGAATTCGGAAAGGAGGTTGTCCCGATCGGCTTGAATAACTGCCAACGAGCAGGGAAGAGGTTTGCAACTGGCCCCGCTATTTTCGAGGCGTTGGAATGCCCGGGAATCGGGGCGAAGGAACAGCTCTCAAAACGGATTTAAAATCGGATCCCAATCTCAACAAGAGGAATGGAGAGACCAAGATGAAGAAGTTGTTCTCGATTACCAGCATTCTGGTCGCAGTGACCATGCTGCTGGCTGCCTGCGCGGCGCCGGCGGCGCCGACCACGGCGCCAGCCGCTCCCCAGGCAACCACCGCGCCGGCAGCGCCGGCGGCGTTGACGGCGGACAAGATCACGATCGCGGGGGTAGTCTTCCAGGACGACCAGTTCATGAACACCCTGACGAAGGGGTACACGGACGCGGGGGCCAAGTACGGGGTGAAAGTGCTGACGGCCAACACGAACAACGACCAGTCGAAGGAAGCCGAGCTGATCCAGACATACATTTCGCAGGGGGTAAACGGGATAGCCATCGCCCCGCTGTCGAAGGACGCGTCGATTGCCAACCTGAAGCAGGCGGATGCCAAGGGGATCAAGGTAGCCATCACCAACATGTCGATCTCGGACAGCTCGTTTCTGGTGGGGGGGTTCACCTCGGACGATCACACCAACAGCAAGATTGTGGGCGACAACGCGGCCAAGTTCATCCAGGCGACCTTCCAGGGGACGCTGAACGTGGCGCGGGTGGACTTTGACGACCAGCTGCCTGACCAGTCGAAAGCGCGCTGGAGCGGGTTCTACGATGGGCTGACGGCGGCGGGGATCAAGTACAACGAGGTGGCGCACACCTCGGCGCACGCCCAGGACACAGCCCTGGCGCAGACGACGGACATGCTGACGGCGCACCCGGAGATCCAGGTGATCTATGCCTGCAACGAGGGTGGGACGATTGGGGCGGTCCAGGCGGTCAAAGAGGCGGGCAAGGCGGGCAAGGTGTTCGTGTTCGGCTATGACGGCTCGGACCAGCTGACCAGCATGATTCTCAGCCCGGACAACATCCTGCAGGGCACCGTGGCGCAGGATCCGTACAACATGGGCTACAAGGCAGTTGAGGCGCTGGTGCTGATGCTGGAAGGCAAGGACGTGCCCGACAAGGGCAAGATCACGGTCGTCAACGGCACCTACCTCGGCCGCTCGGATCCCGAAGCTGTAAAAGCATGGCGCACTGCCAACGGTCTGAAATAAGCTTCATAGTAAAATGAAATTGCCATAGTAGAGGAACAGGGAAACTTCTTCGGGAGGATCCCTGTTCCTTCCTGAAACGCAGCGGTGGAGGCGACCCGGTGAGCGACCTGATGATCCGTACCGAGCATATCACCAAAGATTATCCCGGAACCCGCGCCCTGGAGGACATCTCGCTGTCGTTCGGCAGCGGCCAGGTCCACGCGCTGGTGGGGAAAAATGGCTCAGGCAAGTCTACCCTGGTGAAGATCTTCGCGGGGGCGATCAAACCCACCAGCGGGAATTTTTACCTGAACGACGAGAAGCTGCACTTCAACGCCACCTCGGATGCCTATGACAAGGGGATCGTCACGGTATACCAGGAGATGAGCCTGGTGCCGGGGCTCTCCGTGGCAGAAAATATCTTCCTGGGCAGGCTGCCGCAAAAGTACAGCTCGATCGACTGGCGCAAGACCTACAAGATGGCGGGCGTGCTGCTCAAGAAAATGAAGCTGGACGTCGACCCGCGCGAGAAGGTTTCTCGCCTGTCGATGTGGCAGAGCCAGGTGGTCGAGATCACCAAGGCGCTCAGCTTCAATCCCAAGGTGATCTTGCTCGACGAGCCCACCTCTTCCCTGGCCCAGAACGAGGTGCAGAGCCTGTTTGAGGCGGTGAGGGCGCTGCGCGACCAGGGCGTGGTGGTGATCTACATCACCCACAAGCTGCAGGAGCTGCCCCAGATCGCCGACACCGTCACCGTGCTGCGCGATGGGAGATTGATCGGCAGCGTCGAGATGGATGAAGTCGAGCATAAAGATATCATCCACATGATGTTTGGCGAGGTAAAAGTTCAGAGCCGCCCGAAAGACATCCAGATTCAGGATGATATCGTCATGGAAGTCAAAGGGCTCTCGCGCGAGGGCTGGTTTAAGGACGTGAGTTTTTCCCTGCGCCGCGGGGAGGTGTTGGGGATCGCCGGCATGCTCGGCTCCGGGCGGACGGAGCTGTTGCACGGCATCTTCGGCGCGGATCGAGTCGACCGGGGCGAAGTGATCATCGAAGGCAAGACGTACAAGCGCGCCAACCCCATTAAGATGAAAAATGCCGGGATCGGCCTAACCCCTGAAAACCGGAAGAAGGAAGGGCTGATCCTGATTCACTCCATCATGGATAACCTGTGCTACGCCAGCATGAACATCACCGACAACGGCTGGGTGGAAAATAAAGGCCGGCGAGCGGAATTTGCCAGCCGGCAGGTGCGAGAGCTGGAAATCAAGGTGCCGGATATCAAGGCGGCGTGCAGCTCCTTATCGGGGGGAAACCAGCAGAAAGTGGTGGTCGGCAACTGGCTCAATACCAGCCCCAAGATCATGCTGTACGACGAGCCCTCGCGCGGGATCGACGTGAACGCCAAACAGCAGATCTTCGAGATCATGTGGACCCAGGCGCGCAAGGGGGTGTCGACCGTGTTCGTTTCCACCGAGCTGGAAGAGCTGCTCGAGGTCTGCCACCGCATCCTCATTATGCGCCACGGGAAGATCGTGGCTGAGGTGAACCCGGATGCCGTGAGCATTAATGAGCTTTACGAAACGTGCATGAGAGGAGACTGAACCTATGGAAAACGCCGCCGCCGGGAGACAGGTATTCAATCAAAAAAGGGTCGGCCTGTTCTTGCTCGACCATATCATGGAAGTCTTCCTCATCGCGCTCATCGTCGGGCTCACCTTTGGCGCGCACGGATTCATGACCTGGGACAACTGGATGAACATCCTGCGCAGCAACTCGCTGCGCGGGGTGATCGCGCTGGGCATGACGATGGTCATCATCGCCGGGCAGATCGACCTGTCTATCGGCTCGACCGTTGCCCTGGCGGGGGTGATCGTCGCCCGCAGCTGCCGCGACCTGACCCCCCTGGGCGTGGACATCAACCTCGCGGCGGTGATCGGGATGGTTTTATCCCTGGCGGTCGCCGTGCTCTTCGGCTGGATGCACGGCTCGCTGGTGCATCGAGCCGGCATGCCGTCCTTTATCATCACACTGGCCAGCAAGTTTGGCCTGTACGGGCTGGCAGCTATCATTTCCGGCGGTTACCCGATCGCCAACCAGTTCCCGGATTGGTTCAACCAGATCGGCGGCGGGCGGGTCGGCGGTCAGGACGGCGTCCCCATCGCCGCGATCATCCTGATCGTGGCGTTCCTGATCGTCCTGTTCATCATGAACAACACCACCACCGGGCGGGCCACCTACGCGGTGGGCGGCAACCCGGAATCCGCCCGGCTGAGCGGGATCAACGTCGGCAAAACCATCGTCTTCGCGCTGGTCATCGTGCAGGTGATGGCGGTGATCTCCGGCTTCATGACCTCCGGACAGGTGATGGCGGGGTCTTACTCCTTCGGCTTCGGCTGGGAGTTGGACGTGATCGCGGCGGTGATCATCGGCGGGACCAGCTTTCTGGGCGGTATCGGCACGGTCTGGGGCACGCTCCTGGGGATCGTGTTCATGGGCGTGATCACCAACGGGATGACCCTCCTCAACTTCGATATCTACACCCAGTACATCGTCCGGGCGGTCATCATGGCTCTGGCGGTGCTGGTGAGCTCGTACCGGGCCAAGGTGAAGGCCTGATCCAGAATCCGCGGAAGCGGCTGCAGGGAAAATGGGGGTCGCTTGATGGACCGATACGGCGGGGTGGAAGCGGGAGGGACGAAATTCGTCTGCATGGTCGGCAGCGGGCCGGAGGATATTTCCGCGGAAATCCGCTTCCCGACCACCACCCCCGCCGAGACGATCGGGCGCGCGGTCGATTTTTTCCGCGAGCAGCTGCGGTCCGGGCCAATCCGCGGGGTGGGCATCGGCTCGTTCGGGCCGCTGGACCTGGACCCCGCGTCGCCGGCCTACGGGTTTATCACCACCACGCCCAAGCCGGGCTGGGCCGATACGGACCTGATCGGGCCGCTGCGCGAGCTGCTGCAGGCGCCGGTGGTGATCGATACCGACGTCAACACGGCCGCTCTCGGCGAATATCTCTGGGGGGCGGCTCAGGGAATCCAGCAGTTCATCTATAACACGATCGGCACGGGGATCGGGGCGGGTGGGATCATCAATGGGCTGCCGATCCACGGCATGCTGCACCCGGAGACCGGGCACATGCGCATCCCGCACGACCTGGAGATGGACCCCTTTCCGGGGATCTGCCCGTTTCACGGCGACTGCTTCGAGGGGCTGGCTTCCGGGGTCGCGCTGCGCGAGCGCTGGGGGGTGCCCGCCGAGCAGCTGCCGGTGGAGGCCCCGGCCTGGGACCTCCAGGCGCATTACATTGCCCTGGCGCTGGTCAACCAGATCTGTATGATCTCCCCCCAGCGGGTGGTCCTGGGAGGCGGGGTGATGAAGCGCGCCGGGCTCTTCCCGCTCGTGCGCCGCAAAGTGCAGCGGTTCCTGAACGGCTACGTCGACCGGGATGAGGTGAAAAGCGAGATCGACCGCTATATCGTCCCGCCGGTGCTCGGGGACCGGTCGGGCTGCCTCGGCGCGATCGGGATGGCCCAGCACTGGGCGGGAGACCTGGGGCCGGGCAAACAATAACTAATGAGATTGCAGGTTTCCCACCAACCCAGGATAAACAAATCACTCCCCGCTCGCGCCTTCGGGAGACGTAGAGCGCGCCGACAGCAGGCTCCCATCCGGGGCGTAGCGGCCGTAGCGGTGGGCAGCCTCTACCAGGGCATGGACGTTCTCGAACGGGGTCGCGGGCGGTAGGGCGCAGCCCGGCCCGAGGATCAGCCCGCCCCCCTCCGCCAGGATGCTCAGCTCCTCCTGAACTTTTGCGGCAACAAGCTCCGGCGTGCCGAGGGCCAGCACGCTGCTCGGGTCGATCACCCCCAGGATCGTGGTCTTACCGCGCGCGGCCTCTTTGATCTTGGACAGGTCGCACTTGTAGTCGAGCTCGAGCACGGCGGAGCCGGTAGCGACCATATCTCCCACAATGCGGGTGGCATTGCCGCAGATGTGGTAGGCCAGCGGGATGGATTTCTGCCTCAGCCGCTCCACCAGGCGGCAGGCGTAGCCCCACTCGAACTCCCGGTACATGCGCGGTGAGGTGACGTCCGGCCCGGAGAGCGACTCGCCGATCGAGGTCATGCGCGCCCCCTGTTCGGCCTGGGCGACCGCATAGCGGTAAACGGTTTCGAGCGCGAAGGCCAGCAGGGCATGCAGCTTGGGGTGCTCTTTGGGGTCGGAGAGGGCCAGCAAAAATTTTTCCAGGCCGAGCAGCATAGAAGCCAGGGAAAATGGGCCCTGGTCTGCCCGCGAAAGGAGGTAGGCCTGCTCGCCGATCTCGCGTGAGACGATCCGGGTGGCGACCAGGTTCTGATTGAGCGGGAATGCGCTGGCAAAATCCGGGATGGAAAGCCTGTCCAGGTCGTCCAGGCTGTCGAGGACCGGCCTGACCAGCACCGGAGCGCTGCCCGGCAGGTACTCGACGCCGCACCCGCAGGCCTCCGCCAGGGTGGTGGTGCCGCTCTCCAGGATCAGCAGGTCGTGGCCAAACTCGCGCCACAGGCGGATCTGCCATTTGGCCATAGCCTCGCCGTCCCGCAGGAAGTCCGGGAAAGGCATGCCGGAAGCGTGGGCGGTCATGAGGAAGTTGTGGAGGTCGACCGGCACCCGGTCGGGGATCCCACCGGCGAGGACGGTCTGCACGCGCTCGATGGAGTTCATATCAGCGTTTTTTAGATTGGCCGGTGACCGGGAGGCGGTCGGGTTCTTCCTCATCTTCTTCGAGGATCTCCGGGCTGGACCGGTCTGAGCGGGCCAGTGGAGCTTCCGAGTCGCGGAGGATGGCCCCCGTGCGGGTGCGGGCGAGCTGTCCGGACCAGCTCAAGGATTCGACGGCGGAGTTGAGAACCTCGGCGAAGCCGATCGCGCCCAGGATGGTGACCAGGATGCGGGCCGGACCCGGCCAGGCATACAGCAGCAGCACCAGCAGCCAGGCAGACCAGGTGCCGGCGCAGATCGGGCAGGAGATCAGCTGGCCGAACGCGCGGCGGACGCCGCGGCCTTTCGGCTCTACGCTCTCCCCCGCCCCGGTCCCATCCGGGACGGTCTCGGTGAACGGGGCGCGCAGCGGCTCCATGACCAGGTCGTAGGCGAGCATGCGTCCCATGCGCAGGGTCGCAAAGACGAGCAGGACGAGGTCCGTCACCGTCAGGTGAAATGCATCCAGGCCCTGCCCGGTAGAAAGCCTCCACCAGGCGAACCCCCCCAGCGATCCCAGGAAAATTACCGTCAGGATAACTTTGGTGAGATATTCAGCTTGATCGGGTCGGTTCGCACCCATTCCAATCCCTCAAACAGTTTAAGTCGCTGCAGTCATACCCCTCGCAGCACCTCAATGATAGCATTGTTTTTCCAGAATAGGGGAAGCGCAAGGCGGCTGCATCCATTCAATTTTAACCGATGCGCCTGGGCCAAAGGGCGGCGCCGAGGAAGATCAGCAGTGGTAGCGCCAGGCCGGCCCCGCACACCGGCAGTCCGGTCTTCTTCTCGAATGCTCCGGTTTCGGAGCCCGCTTGGCCGGAAATTTCACCCCGGGTGGGTTCCGGCGAAGGGGGCGGGAGGGCTGCCTGGCTCGGGGCAGGGGGTTCTGATGGCGGCGGGCCAAGCGTCCAGGTTGGGGTCGGGGGCGGCGTCTCGCTTTCGGCGGGAGAGTAGGTCGGGTAGGGGGTGACGACCGGGGTGGCCGTCAGCCCGGGATAGGCGATCTGGCCGCCGCTGATCACGATCGAGCCGGGGACGTTGTTTTTGATCACCTGGGCCAGGTTGAGTGCGTCCGGGGTATCGGGCTGCAGATCCAGCGACGCCTTCAGCTCCTGGATGGCGCGCACCAGTGCCTGCAGGTCCGGGTGATCGCCGGCCAGCGCGTCGTCGTAATTGGAAAAGAAAAACCGGTACCAGAGCAGCTCCGCGAACCCGTAATGCCACAGCGCGTCTTTCGGCAGGAGGGCCACCGCCTTTTCGTACGCGGAAACGGCGCGCCGGTACATTTCGTTTCCACCCGCGTCGTCGCGCAGACCGTGCTTCATGAGCAGCGCCTCCTTGTACGCCTTGCCCAGCTGTCCCCAAGTTTCGCCGCTGTTCGGACTGCGCTCCACGGTCTGGCTCAGGCTGGAGATTTTCTGCCAGACGCCTGTCATCATCAGCCCAACCTCCAGGTTCTGGCCCGGTTGGGGCTCCAGATTCTCCATGTGCCAGCGCAGGTCGCTGCCGTCCAGCACCATCCCGGGCGTGCATTCGGGGACGATCACATTGATATCGTTCGCCGGGTAGGGAAGATGGACGGTCAGGTCGGCGCTGCCGATGGCGTCCTTCCAGCCGGCGCCGGTTTCCAGGACGTAGGTGAACTGCACGTTCGGGGAATAGCCGATCCCCTCGGCCGTATAAGTGACCCGGATCGGGACCGTTTTGCCGGGAGGGAAGGTGACGCTGAAGCTGGCCCAGGCCTGCGGCAGTTCGGATGCGCTCGCCGGGTTCGGCGTGGTGATCCGCGTGGTAGCGGTGCGGGTATCGCCCACCCAGACCAGCAGGTCCTGGATTTCTGGATAGGCTCCCCGGCCGTCCCCAAAACCGTTTAATACGGACAGCGGGAATCGTACGTCCATCGTCTCGGAAGCGCTGCCCTGGTTCTGCATCTGGAAATCTGCGCTGACGAACGCCCGCCCGGGTTCATTGCCCTCCGGCAGGTTAACCACAGAAAGCTTTACCTGTTCGGAGACCATCTGGACCTGGGTGGACGGGCTGCCCGGCTGCAAGTTCGCCCCCTGGGGGTAAGCCGGCGGCGCGACATCCGCCCGGGCGGGGGCGGCAGAGGCGGCAGCAGCCAGCAGCGCCAGCGCGATCGCCAGGGAGGGGAATAATGCATGGTTGCGAAAGCGGGTCCAGTGGGGCATCGCCTTTCCTCGGCTTGCTGCGGCTAGGATTCCAGCGAGGATCCGGCCGGCAGGTCCGGGCCGGCGCCGCGCCAGGCAACCGGATCCGACGGGCGGGTGTTGACAGTCAGCTGGAACACGTCCGGGCGGGCGTAGTGCCCGGCGACGTCAAAATCGAACCGCCCGCGGACCAACTCTCCGCGATCCAGTTCGGCGTAAAGAATGCCCTCGCGGTCCCACAGCGGGCCGGCGAGGCAGCTCCCCATCGGCGAGTAGATAGCGCTGCCGCCCCGGCACATGATCTGGGGCTGGCGCTCGAGCTCATCGCCCCCCGGCAGCCCGGGAGGGTAATCGCCGCGGGTAACGACCTGGTTGCAGCCCAGCACGAAGCAGCGCCCTTCGCAGGCGATGTGCTGCAGGGTGGCCTGCCAGGTGGGGCGCGCATCGGCGGTCGGCGCCAGGTAGATCTCCACCCCCTGCGCGTACAGGCTCATGCGGGCGAGCGGCATGTAGTTCTCCCAGCAGATCAGCCCGCCCATCCGGCCGAGCGCGGTATCCAGGGCAGCCAGGGTGCTGCCGTCGCCCTCGCCCCAGATGAGCCGCTCGGAGCCGGTGGGCTTGAGCTTGCGGTGCTTGCCGAGCAGCGCGCCGTCCGGCCCGAAGTAGAGCAGCGTGCAGTACAGCGTCCCGCGCGAAAAGGCGGTATCACGCTCGACCACCCCTATCGCCAGATAGGCCTTTGCCTGGCGGGCAGCTTCCCCCAATACACGCGTCGCCGGGCCGGGCACGTCGACCGAGGCCGACCAGTAAAGCTGCCACAGCTCGCGCCCGGCGTCCGACCGGCTTCCGACCACGGCGCCGAAGCTCAGCCCGCGCGGGTAAGCGGGGATAAAGGCTTCCGGGAACAGGATCAGGTTGGCGCCGCCCGCGGCGGCCTCGGCAGTCAGCCGGCAGGTTTTATCAATACTGGCTTCGCGATCAAACAATACCGGAGTTGCCTGGATCACAGCAGCATGGATAGGAGGCAGAGACTCGGGCATAAGATCTCCAGGAAAAGCGGCGGATATTCAGGAAAATGAGGGATCTTGGGCTGAGTATAACAAACTTTGCGGCCGGCCTGGCATCAAAATCGCCCGGCTTCCTGAAATGGGAATGGAGTCGAAGGTAGGGGTTTCCATATTGATTGTAGGGAACTTCCCCGGTTGAATGGCGGGCAGGGATGCTTTACAAAGAATTCGCAGGATCGGGCCGTATTTGGACAGCGGGGGGGAAAATGGTCTTCAGCAATCACGGCTACCCGAGTGTTTTGACCGGAGAATTCGGTTATTTCCAGGCAGTTTTTCATTTTGGGTATTTCCAGGCTCACGAGCTGATGCTACGCGAGCTGAAGGCATGGCTGGGGGAGCATAAGCCGTACCAATCATCGTTCGCAGAAGCCGCGGAAGCTTACCGGGTCCACCGCAGCTTCACCCGGCTGGTCTTTTCCGGCCGGGAGACATCCTGCACCCCGCGCGAGCTGGACCGTTTGTTTGTCGAGGTATTCGGATTTAGCGGTAAAGCGCTGGTCGAGGGGGACCTGCCCCGCACGTGGGCGGTCCCCGAATCCAGGGTCCTGGCTCGGAGGCCGGTCACGACTAGCCAGCCGCAGGCGGCGAGCCCCTGCTAGATAAAATGTCGCGAAAAACGCTATAAATCCCGGATGTATTCATTTCGGGATTTATCGGGTTTTTGAAAGCCCTTTCTGTTTCGACCTATCCCCGCCCCCAGACCGCATATCCGGCTGTGGTTGATCGTCTGGGGGCGAGGATTAAAGGGGTGGGGGTTTTATTCAAAGCCGTAAAATCGAACATGGTTCATCCGATGGATTAACTGCAACTAAGATTATTCTCAGCCAAAAATAAAGTTGATGTACCATTCTTTCTGTAAAATCTAGGACCTTAACAAAAAGGGTGAGTCAGAAGTATCCTATCGGTTGCCACACCAACATAGGAGAACCCAATGACTCACCAAAATGATTATAGTCTTTCT
>JAJYJF010000416.1 GCA_021796375.1 Chloroflexota bacterium
TCCAGAGGAGCATCGACGAGAAGCCAGCTTGCGCCAGCTCGACCGCGACCGCGTGGACCAGCTGCCTGCCGATTCCCTGGTGTTGTTTATTCTCGAGCAGGTAAACCGCATACAGCTCGCTCCGAAAAACCGCGTCGCCATTGCGTTCAGGTCCCCCCGCGGCATACCCGATCAGCGTCTGGTTGCCATTCTCGGCGACATAGACCGGTCGGGTCGGGTCCGGGTGAGCCAGCTCGGCCTGCCATTCTCCCAGCTGCCCCGTTGAATCCAGGCTGGAGAGGTATTTAGCGGGCAAAATGCCCGCGTAGGATGTCTGCCAGCTGCTGACCCGGACCTGGGAGATGCCGGGAGCGTCGGATGCAATGGCTTTCCTGATTTTCATGATTCCTCCGAACCGTGCGGGCCGGGGTCAAATCGCACCCGCTGCCCGCCCTTTCCTAAAATTATCGACCACGATCTCGCAAAATTCATCGCTGTTCCCCAGCGGCCGCATCGACCGCGCGGCAGCGATTTCCGCGGTGCCGCGAGTGCGCCGGAGAGGCGAGGAGGATATGGCAGCGATTGAAATGCTCGCGAAGCAGCCTGCTGCGTGCTCTGCCTGGTAGAACCCCCTGCCGCCAGCGGGCGATCGACCCGCTGATCAGAAAATTCTGTGGGTAGGTTAGCCTGGTTTTCACCCCGGCGAACCCAAAACGCTCGATTCATGATGCCGTCCTCGATGCCGGTGCCCGGCGATGCCGTCCCTGCCGGACACGCTTCCCGATTTTACCACGCTTGTTATTTCTCAAGGGTTGTCTGGACCGGCAAACCAACCGCACCCTGGATTTCTGGCAGCGGCCGGGTTTACCGCGAGCCGGTTTCGGGTTGGACCAGGTCGAAGACGAGCCTGGGGAGGATTCTCGGCAGTCCTTCCAGCTCGTATTCAAACGCTCCAACCCTTCGCGCCCCCATGTGCAGGTAGAAACTTTCTGCGTTCGGCTCCGCCTGCACGGTGACCAGCTGCGCCCCCATCTCCGCCGCGAGCCGCAGCGCATGCCGGACGAGCTCGCCCCCAAATCCATGCCCGATCCAGCGGGGAAGCACCCAGAGCTGGTCCAGGTCGAGCTCCGGCGGTTTACCCAGCAAGACGTAAAATCCGGCGGGATCGCCGCCTTCCTCGAGGATATAAACCGGGTTTTCCCGGATCGTCCGCGGATCGACCGTCAGAGACACCCGCCACAGCTCCATCCAGCGCTGCGGGTACCCCCAGTGGCCTTTCGAGAGCATTGCGATCTCGGAAAGCGCCTCCGCATCCCCGGGTAAGGCCCGCTCGATGAGCACGGCTGGCCTTTTACCGGCAGGGACCGCTGGCGGCCGCCGGCAAGTCGAGGCTGACCAGCAGGCCGGCGTGGTCCGATGGCCGCGCGGCGATCCCTTCCACCTCGCCGGCCACAATCCGGATGCCGGTGACCCGCGGCATCAGGTCGGCGTTTGCCCAGGCGTAATCGATCCGCTTGACCAGGGCGCCGGTCTCGAAGAACGTAAAACCATCCTGGCCGGGATACAGCTGCGCCCAGATGTCCGTCCAGCCCTGCTCGCGGAGCGGTTCCAGGGCCGCGGCCTCGGGGCGGGTGTTGAAATCTCCCACCAGGAGGGCGGGGCCGGAGATGCCTTCCATATCCCGAAGCGCCTCGGCGACGTTCTGGCTCGCCTGGCCCTCGACCCAGGAAAAGTGCGCATTGAAAAGGTGCAGCCAGCCGCTGGCCAGCCGCAGCTGCGCGTGCATGAAGACCCGCTGGGTCGAATCTTCACCCCCCGGCGCCTGGCCGAGCGCCCGGTAATCCCTTTCAAGGATCGGTAGGCGCGAGATGATCGCCGAGCCTTCGGCCGAACCATCGCCCAGGACCGTCGCCGGTTGAAAAAACTGGTGCTTGAAAGGATTGAACATGTCGGCGATCTGCTCCGCCTGGTTCAACCCCTGATTTCGCGCCGGGTCGCTGCGCACCGCCTGCAGGGCGATGGCATCCGGGCAGGCGTCTTCGATCACCTCCCGGATGAGGCCGACCCGGACCGGCCAGGGTCCCTGGCCATCTCCATATCCATTGATATTCAGCGTCATTACTTTGATCATTCAGCCGCCCGCCCCCTCCGATCTCTACAGATTCTGTCCTATTTTAGCCCAGAAGACCGATGCGCGGTCCGGTTTTTGCCAGCCTTTTGGGAGTCAATCCAGCGGGAGCTCGATCAGCTCCGGCTCTACCCGCCCCGCGGCGATCCGCAGCCGGGCCATGCTGACCGGCATCCCAAAACGCCGCGGACCCGCGCTGCCCGGGTTCAGGTAGAGCACGCCGGCGCGCTTCTCGATCAGCGCCCGGTGCGTATGGCCGCTCACCACCACGCGGACCCCGGCTGCCGCCGGCTGGATCTCCAGCTCGGCCAGGTTGTGGAGCATGCAGATCGGCAGCCCGGCGAGGTCCACCAGGACGCTCGCCGGAAGCGCTTCCGCCCAGGCGCCGGTATCGACGTTCCCCCGGACAGCCGTGGTGGGGGCGATCTGCTGCAGGGCAGCTAGGATGCCGGCCTTCCCCACATCCCCCGCGTGCAGGATGTGATCGCATCCCGCCAGCAGGCGCAGAATCTCCGGCCTGAGCAGCCCGTGTGTGTCCGAGATGACCGCGGTGAGGAAGGTGGGGCGATCCATTTACTGGGAGACGCGCG
>JAJYJF010000020.1 GCA_021796375.1 Chloroflexota bacterium
GGGCTTCATGCGCCTGGACGGCCAGGCTGCGCGCCTCCTGGATCGATTGGAGATCCGGATCAAAATCTGGCATCGTCAACCTCTCCGCGCTCGAACCAAGAAATGATCAATTCATCCCTTCAATGACCCGCCGAACAACCCGGTCCAGCTGGGCGGGGTTCACGTCGCCTCCCAGGCGCTGGATGACCAGCGATTTCACCCGCTCGATCAGCTCGGCTTTCCCGCCGCCGGCCGGCGGCGGGGGCGCTTCGCGGACCAGGCGGATGCCGAGCCCGAGGGCCAGATCCCGGGCCAGGTCGGTGAGGAGGACGCTGTCGTCCACCGCCAGGGTGGTGATCCCGCGGCTGGCCAGGTCTTCCACGTCCCGCTCGGTGTAAATCGTCTTGGCCATCTGGGATGCCCCGCTACCTGGCCTGCCTGCCTTCCAAATCTTCCAGCGCTTTGACGGCGGCGTTGCGGGCAGCCAGAACCTCGGCCTCCGACCCGGAAAGCCACAGGCGCCCGAACCGCCCCACCGCGCTGATATGGATCAGCTTGATGGTCGCGCCTTTTTCGGCTTCGTTGAAGGCGTAGTTGATATAGGCGGCTGGCTGGCACTCCAGGACGAGCAGCGTCTCGCCCGGCACCAGAATCGAGCCACGGCGGAAGCGGTTCAGCAGCTGGGACTGGTACGGGTCGACGTTGGTGATGATCTGGATCGAGACCACCTCGGGCTTCACCCGATCTTCGATGCGCAGCCCGATCCGGTCGAGCACGGACGCGCCGGCTTCCAGCACCTCGGCCTGGGAGCGCGAATGGATCTCGAACATGCCAAACTCGCGCTCGACGATCTGGGCCCCGGGTCGGGCTTCGGTCGCCTTGACGGCGATATCGACCAGCCGGAAAACCTCGTTCCCCGGAGAGACCTCGATGTAGAGAGCGGCCATGCCTTCCGTCGGAAGATCGCCCTGGGTGATCGTCCCGACGAAAGCCGCGTACTGCGGCTGCATGCGGTCAAGGTAGGAGTAGCAGCGGAGTGAGAATGTATCTGCCATATCACCATTCACCATTCATTTTAAGGATTATGCATCGCGATCCCCAGCGGGGTGACAAACATCGGGCTGCCCGGGACGAGCGCCGTCACCCCGGTGTACTCCTGGACGACCTCTGCAATGCGCGGAAAGCTGGCGGTGCCCCCGACCAGGTAGATCGTGTTGACATCGTATCCGCGGATGTGGCGCTGCACGATCGCCCCAACCTTCTCCATCACCGGCCGGATGACCGGGAAAAGCTCGACCTGATTGCGCGGATCGATTTTATAGGCTTCCGCGTCCTCGAAGCTGATATCCTTCGCGCCGGCGATAACCAGGGTGAACTGGGTCCCGCCGGTGGGCTCGTCCGCGGTATAGACCTCATCGCCATCCCTGAACACCGAGACCCCGGTGGTCCCGCCGCCCACGTCAACCACCGCGCCGTCGCGGATCTGCAGCACCTGGTTGGCGGCGGCAGGTTCGTCCAGTAGGCCGGTGCAGTTCAGCCCGGCGGCCTCGAGAACGTGCGCTGTGGCGCGGACCTCAACCCGGGGCACTCCGGGCGGGAAGCCGCTGGCAGCCGATTCCAGCCGGACCCCCAGTCGGTCTTCCACCTGAGCCTTCAGCTTTTTGACGAGGCTGATCGCACCCATGTAGTCGACCACCAGACCGTCGCGGACCACCTGGGCAAACTGGTAGGCCCCGGCGATCGGCTGGTAGGCTTCGTCCAGGACGATCAATACGGTGTAAGCGGTCCCCAGGTCGACGCCCACGTGCACCCGGCCGGTATATTCGGCCGGGGCCGCGAACCGGCCGGCCATCACCTCGCCGGTTCTGGCCAGCAGCGCGTCCAGGTGCGGGTTCATCGGGCCAGCCTGATCCGGCCGGAAGCCGCGGCGCGGTCCAGACCGGGATGCTTCACCGGGAAGACCCGCCTCACTCTTTGGCCGCAGCCGGGGCCTTCGCCCCGCCGCCCTGGCCATCCGCCGTTCCGCGGCCGCCGAAGGAGCCCTTGCTGCTTTGGGGCAGGATCAGCTCCACGTCCGAATGCGGCCGCGGAATCACGTGCACCGACACCAGCTCCCCCACCCGCTTGGCTGCCGCCGCCCCCGCATCCGTGGCTGCCTTCACCGCCCCCACGTCCCCCCGCACCATCACCGTCACATACCCGCCCCCCACGTACTCCGACCCGATCAGGGTGACGTTGGCCGCCTTCACCATGGCGTCGGCCGCCTCGATGGCGCCCACCAGCCCGCGCGTTTCCACCATCCCCAGGGCTATCATGGCTAAATCAACTGGCATAGGTACTCTCCTTCTGGTTTTATTGATTGATGGGTCGTGAACCGTGATACGTGATTGGTGATCAGGAAGAACGATTTTCTTTTCTTTATTTACCGATCACAATTTTCAATTCACGATTTCCCTGCTCACGATTTTACGAATGTCATTTCCCCTTCAACTTCCAGGGAATCGATGACCGCCATGATGACCGCGTCCACCGGGGTGTCTTTGGTCACCGTCGTCTGCCGCGCGCTGGACCCGGCGGCGGTCAGCACCAGGTCGCCGATCCCGGCGTCCACCGAATCAATGGCCACGAAAGGCTTCCCGGAGGGGACCCCGCGCTCATCCGTCTGGCGCACGATCAGCAGCTTGCGTCCCAGGAGCTTTTCGTCCTTGATGGTCGCGACGGTGGTTCCGATTACTTTGGCGATCAGCATGGCAACCTCTCGAAACGGCTAATAAGTTTTGGCTGGAACCGACTGGGCAGCCGGCTTGGCCGTCCCTTCCGCCTCGCCGCGCACGATTTTCACCCCGGCGGAAGCGCCGATGCGAGTGGCGCCGGCCCGGACCATGTTCTCGGCATCCTGCAGGGTGTGGATCCCACCCGCGGCCTTCACCCCGATATTGGGGCCGACCGTCCGGCGCATCAGCTCCACGTCGTGCACCGTGGCCCCGCCGCTGGAAAAGCCGGTGGAGGTTTTGACGAAATCGGCCCCGGCCTCCTTGGCCAGCAGGCAGGCGATTACCTTCTCTTCGTCGGTCAACAGCGCGGCTTCGATGATCACCTTCACCAGCGCGCCGCGGGCGTGCCCGGCCTCGACCACCCCGCGGATGTCGCGAGCCACCTGGTTGTTATCGCCGCCTTTCAAGGCGCCGATGTTGATGACCATGTCGATTTCGCTGGCCCCGTGCTCGATGGCTTTCTGCGCCTCAAATACTTTCACCTCGGTCTCGCTGGCCCCCAGCGGGAAGCCGATGACCGAACACACTTTCACGTCTGTCCCGCGCAGCAGGTCGGCGCACAGTTGCACGTGGGTGGGGTTGATGCAGACCGAAGCGAAGTGGTATTTTTTGGCTTCAAAACACAGCTGGGCGATCTTATCCGGGGTGGCGTCCGGCTTGAGCAGGGTGTGATCGATCATTCCGGCCAGGTTGGGGTCGGGGATAACCCCCACCGTGGAGGTAAGGCGCTCCGCCCCGGCGCTCACCACCTGGCCGGCGTTGTTAAAGCAGGTGCGCACCTGGATCCCGTTGGCAAGATCGACAACACAGTGATCCCCGGGTTTGGGCGGGTCCTGGTCGTTTTCGATCATCGCCAGCAGAACCTCGCGGGTGATCACCTCGACCAGTTCTTCAACCTGTTTGCGATCAATAGACATAAGCATTTCCTGTCATTTAAAATACTGTTTTTCGATGGCCGTGATTTTATCCACCCGCTTGGCGTGCCGCCCGCCGCCGAACTCGGTCGTGAGCCAGGTCTTCACCAGCATCTTGGCCAGGTTCGTGCCCAGCAGCCCGGCGCCCAGCGTCAGGACGTTGGCATCGTTGTGTTCGCGGCTGTTGGCCGCCGTGGCGTGGTCGTACACCATGGAAGCCCGCACCCCGGGGACTTTATTGGCCGCCATGCAGCTGCCGATCCCGGCCCCGTCGATCATGATCCCCCGCCAGGCTTTCCCCGCGCTGACCAGCTGGGCTACCGCCAGGGCAAAATCGGGGTAATCTACGGCTTCCTTGCTGTTGGTCCCACAGTCGATCACCGCATAGCCCATCTCTTCCAGGTCCTTTTTCAAGACCTCTTTGAGCTCGAACCCGCCGTGATCGGCGCCGATGGCCACCGCCAGTTTGCCGGCGGGTTTCGCCGGTTCTGGCCTAGCCGCCGGCGCGGGCGCCGGGACGGCTGCCAGTACCGGGGTTGGGCTGGCGGTGGGCGGCGCCGACCCCAGGGTCTGCCGGAGCACCCGCTGGACAATTGAGTGAAGTTCTGCTTCGTCGATCTCAGCCACGGGTCCCTGCTGGACAAAACCTCGAGACGGGTTATAATGAATAATATGGACTAGCTGGTAATGACCACTTAACCACTTGGCTAAGTGGATAATAGCACGGGGAGCAGGCAATGTCAAGAGTCGTTTTGCCCCACACCGCAATCCCAAAATACTACCAGCTTGCTACGATCCTGCAGGGGAAGATCGAGGCGGGCGAGTGGGCGCCGCGCTCACCCATCCCCTCCGAACGCCAGCTGGAGACGATCTACAACGTCAGCCGGCCCACGATCCGCCAGTCGATCGAATACCTGATCACCCAGGGCCTGCTCTACCGCGAGCATGGCCGGGGGACGTTTGTTTCCCCCGAAAAGCTGCAGAAGGGCCTGCGCGAGCTGACCAGCTTCAGCGAAGACCTGCTGGCGCGCGGGATGAGGCCCGGGCAGGTAATCCGCTCGATCGAGCGGACCGTCCCGCCCGACTCGGTGCTGCAGCGGCTCGAGCTTCCCCCCGGCAGCCCGGTCACGCGGATCGACCGCATCCGCCTCGGGGACGGGGCGCCGATCGGACTCCAGGTTTCGTACATCTCCCTCTCCCCCAGCCAGGAAATCACCGTCCAGGACATGGAGCGGGCCGGGTCGCTTTACCGCATCCTGGAAGAAAAGTTCAACCTGATCCCCACCGAGGCGGATGAAACCCTCGAGGTCGCCCTGGCCAACCGCGAGGAGGCGAGCCTGCTGGAGATCAACGAGGGCAGCCCGCTGCTCTTGAGCGAGCGCCTAACCTTTTCCCAGGACCGCCGCCCGGTGGAGTTCGTGCGCATCCTGTACCGCGGCGACCGCTACCGCTACTACACGCGGCTGAAGCGGTAACGAAACGCCTTCCCTTTGTGTTATAGTACTAACAGAACCGGATGATACCAAAATGGATGCTGGATATTCGCGACAGGGTTGATTGGCTCTGCCCTGGTTCAAAGGATATCCCAGCCTATCCGCCGAGGGCGAGTATTTTGACTCAACTGACGTCGGTCAATTCAGCAGGATCCAAGGAGCGCATCCCGGTGCGGGTATGGGCCTGCCTGGCGATCATCCTGGCTAACTTCATCGCTCAGGTGCCCTACTTTCTTCACCTCTACGCGCGGACCCAGGCCTTCCTCATCGACCTGCGCAGCTTCCTGATCATGGGAGCAGTCTTTGCATTTTTCCTGGCTGGCGTGCTTCTGTTCCTCCAGAGGCGTGTGTCCGGGTTCTGGCTGCTGAACAGCTTTCTACTGATCGAGTTCCTTTTCTATTTGTTCAGTACCGTTCATTCGGTCCTGAATGGGTTCCCGCTCTTCTTCCAGGTAGCCAATCCAGACCTGATCTTGCGCGCCGTCTATTCCATCGGTTATCTCAACCTGTTTGCCTCCGGATACTGTCTCTTCGTGCTCATCCAGAAAAGAACGGCTCTCTTTCCATCATTGGCCTGATCTCACTGGATCCATTGAACCGGCCCACCTCCTTTGCGAGGTCCCATGTCTCTGCCCGTGTCAAGCGATCTCGTCCTGCGCACCAGGATCCAGATTCCTCGCATCCGCCCCAGGCGCGTGGAGCGGGCGCGGCTGCTTGACCGCCTGCACGAAAGCGCCTGGTCGCGGCTGACGCTGGTTTCCGCGCCGGCCGGATTTGGCAAGACGACCCTGCTGGCTTCGTGGGCTCAATCAGCCGGGTTCCCGGTCGCTTGGCTGGCGCTCGAAGATGCCGATAATTCCCTCGAGAGCGTCTTGCGCTACCTGGCCTCTGCTCTGGGACGAGTCCTGCCGGGAGCGGGAGAGGCCGCGCTCGAGATGCTCGCTTCGCGGGCGCCGCTCCAGCCTGAGGCGTTCCTTTCAAGCCTGATTAACGACCTGTCGGAGGTCCAGGGACCCCTGGCGCTGGTCATTGACGATTACCACCTGATCCAATCGGCGCCGGTTCACCAGGCGCTCGAGTATTTTCTCGAGCGCATGCCAGACTGCCTGCGCGTGCTGATCGCCGGGCGAGCCGATCCACCCCTGGCGCTGGCCCGGCTGCGGGCGCGCGGGGAGCTGGTTGAACTGCGCGGCGCTGACTTGCGCTTCACCTCCCAGGAAGCGGCCGATTTCCTCAACCAGGTGATGGGACTGCGGCTGAGTCCGGCCGACGTCGAGGCCGTCGAGAACCGCACCGAGGGCTGGGCGACCGGGCTGCAGCTGGCGGCGATCTCGCTGCGGGACCAGCCTGACCCCGGGCGTTTTCTGCGCGTCTTCACCGGCAGCCACCGCTACGTGTTGGATTACCTGGTCGAAGAGGTCCTGCACCGCCAGCCCGATGAGATCCAGGCATTTCTATTGCGGACATCGGTCCTCGAGCGGATGTGCGCGGGGTTGTGTGATGTTCTCGTGGGGACCGGAAGCGGGATAAACGCGCAGTCGGGCAATTGGGGAACGGAGCAACCGGGTGATCAGGAACCCCAATTCCCTGATCGGGCAATTGCTAATTCCCTTTCTTCCTCCCAATCCATCCTAGAATACCTGGACCGGAACAACCTTTTTATCCAGCCGCTGGACGATGAGCGCCGGTGGTTTCGCTATCACACGCTGTTCGCCGACCTGCTGCGCTTTCGGCTCGAGCAGAGCGATGCCCAGCTGGTCCGCGACCTGCACCGCCGGGCAGCCGCCTGGCTTGAAAGCCACCAGATGGTCCACGAAGCCGTGCGCAATTACATCGCGGGCGGGGACCTGGCCTCCGCGGCGAGGCTGGTGGAGATGGAAGGCCAGGCCGACCTGAACACCGGGTTGATCAACCAGCTGATCAGCTGGATGGACAGCCTGCCCACCGCGGTCTTCGATACCCTTCCGAGGCTGCACGTGCTGTATGCCTGGGGAATGATGTCGACCAACCAGATCAATGGGATAGAGTCCCGCCTGCGGCTGGCCGAGCAGGGTCTGGAGAAGTACCCTCCTGACAGGCCGATGCCGGGGAGCGCCTGCACGCCTGATATATGCCGGTCTGAAATCGCCTCCAGCCGCGCGATTGTCGCCTCCATCAGCGGGGATTTCGAGACAGCCATCCGCCAGTCGGAGCAGGCGCTGGAGGGCAAACTCGGCGACCCAAGCCTGCGCGCCTCGGTCGGCATCGGGCTGGGCGTGGCTTACCGGGCGCTCGGGGATAACGTGCGCGCCGAGCAGGCCTGGGACGAAGCCGCCCGGGCCGCGCTGCAGAGCGAGACCTACGCGGTGGGCCTGGCATCCCTCTGCAACCGGGGGAACCTGCTGCAGGAGATGGGCGACCTATCCGGGGCGGAGGCGTGCTTCCGCGAGGCGCTGTCGGTTCAGGCCAGGGTTGGCGCGCTGCCCGTTACCAGCCTGGCATATAACGGCCTCTCTAACCTGGCTTACGAGCGTGGGGACCTGCCTGCGGCGCTGGCGGCCATCCGGTCAGCCGTCGAGATGGACGATCTGTGGGGCAACCAGGAGATCCAGGTGATCAACCAGGGACAGCTGGCCAGAGTGTTGCTGGCCTGCGGCGAGACCGAGGCGGGCTGGCAGGCGCTGGAAAAAGCCCAAAGCCTGGCGAAAGTGAAGCCGCTGAATGCCTTCGACCAGGACATCCTCGAGGATTTTCAGGTCTCGCTGTGGGTGCTTTTCGGCCGGCCCGAGCTTGCCCGGCAGTGGCTTGCCCATACCCCGGAAATCGACCTCGAGACGTTCGGCTATTTCGATGAGCATCGGTTATTATGCCAGGCAGGGGTGCTTACCAGCCTGGGGATTGCCGACCGCGATGCGGCCAGGCTGGAGAAAGCCATCCGGGTGTTGGATGCCCTCCTTCCCAAAATACAGGCGGAAGGACGGCAGGGATACATCACCATCAGCCAGGTGCTGCTCGCCCTCGCATCGAATGCTCTGGGGAAAACAGATGAAGCCCTGAAGACGCTCGAAGAAGCCCTCGGTCCTGCCTCCGAGCAGAAATACCAGGACCTTTTTATTCGCTACGGACCGGCGATGGCAGCCCTGCTCCGCGCCGCCCGGCCCAGCTCAAAGTACTGCGCCTATATCGATGAGCTGCTGGCGGCATTCCCGCGTTCGTCGCTTTACCCCACCGGCCTGAAATCGAGCCCACCCGTTGCCCCTGCCCGAAGGGCCGAAGGTCTCAGCCCGCGAGAGGCAGAGGTCCTGCGGCTGGTCGTCGCGGGGCTTTCGAACCAGGAGATCGCCGCGCGGTTATTCCTCGCTCCCGGGACGGTCAAGCGCCACCTGCACAACATCTTCGAAAAGCTGGGAGTGACCACCCGCCCGCAGGCGATCGTTAAAGCTCGCGATCTGCACCTTGACTGATCCCCCACTGCACCCCCTCAACCGCATATAAACCCTGGTCCAGCCCGGTACAAAACGCCGGGTTGGACCTTGAATGTAACCAGGGATACATGACAGCCTGCCCGGTTGATCCCTATACTGGGATCAAGGCTTGAAACGAACTGCAGGCTCTGCCGGAACCCCCAATTTTGAAGCGGGCGCCTGTAGAGAATGGAAACGAAGGAGAAGGGCCATGAGCGAGACTGTTATTCAAGTGAATCACTTTCGGAAGCAGTACGGCAGCGTCATCGCAGTCGAAGATATCAGCTTCGAGGTCAACCAGGGTGAGATCTTTGGCCTGCTCGGCCCAAACGGCGCCGGAAAAACCAGCACCCTGGAATGCCTGGAAGGGCTGCGCCAGCCTGACGGCGGCAGCCTGCGCATCCTCGGCATCGACCCTGTGCGCCAGCCGGCCCGCTTGAAGAACCTGATCGGCGTTCAGCTGCAGTCCTCTGGGCTGCCCGGCAGCATGACCCCGCACGAAGCCATCCAGTTTTTCTGCGCCTACCACGGGGTCGCCCCGCGCTACGACCTGCTGGAGCGGCTTGGCCTGCAGGAGAAGCAGAACACCCAGTTCTCCGGGCTCTCCACCGGCCAGCAGCGCCGCCTGGCGCTGGCCCTGGCTATGGCGCACCGCCCGCCGGTCATCTTCCTGGACGAACCCACCGCCGGCCTGGACGTCCCCTCGCGGATCGAGCTGCACAGCCTGATGAGCGAGCTGCAGGCGGAAGGCACCACCATCATCCTGGCGACCCACGACATGGCCGAGGCCGAGAAAATGGCCCACCGGGTCGCCATCCTGCTGCGCGGGAAGATCGCCGCAGCCGGAACGCCCGCCCAGCTGACCGCCACCGGCCAGCGGCTGACCAAGATCTCGGTTTCGAGCGAGGCATCCTGCCTGAGCGTGAACGGCACCGGTTTCCCGGCCGTCAACCAGCGGGTCGTCAAGGATGATTACTCGATCTTTTACTCGACGAACCCGGGCCAGACCGTTTCCGCCATCCTCAGCTACCTGGAGAACCACCACGATCCACTGGTGGACCTGAGAGTCGAGCGGCCTTCCCTCGAGGAGCGCTTTTTGGAAATCACCTCTTCTGTAGCCAAGATAGGAGCCCAGCCATGACCGCCTTTGCATCTCACCTCTCGTACGATTTTCGTACCGGCCTGCGCGACCGGTCCCTCATGCTGATGAATTACCTGTTCCCGCTGTTTTTCTTCGTGATGATGGGCGCCCTGATGGGCGGGATCAACCCGACCTTCAAAGAGACCATGATCCCGGGGATGATCGTGGTGGGGGTGATGACCAACACCCTACTCGGCATGTCCGGCCCGGCTGTGGCTGCCCGCGAAGCTGGCATTTACCGCAGCTACAAGATCAACGGCGTCCCCGCCCTCTCGATCATCACGATCCCGGTGATCAGCAGCCTGCTCCACGTCGCGATCGTCTCGGCGATCATCACCGCGGCGGCAGCTCCCCTGTTTGGCGGCAAGCTGCCGACTGACTGGGGAACCTTCGCCCTGGTTATCTTCCTGGCGACCTTTGCCATGTCCGGAATCGGGATGCTGATCGGCGTGATCGCGACGGGCGCGCGCTCGTCCATGATGTACGGCCAGCTCTTGTTCCTGCCTTCCATGATGCTCAGCGGGATGATGTTCCCCACCGGCCTGCTCCCGCCGGCCCTGCATCGCATCGCGATGGTGCTCCCGGCCACCCACGCAATGAACGCCTGGCAAGCTCTGGCCTTCAGCGGGCCGGCGAACTTCAGCGCCGCCGGCTCGCTGGTCGCCCTCTTCGCGGGCGGCGCGATCGCCTTTGGACTGGCCGCCCTCCTTTTCAACTGGGACAGCCACAATACCAGCCGCCGGGTTTCCCCCGCCATCGCCCTCTTGGCCCTGATCCCCTACGCGCTGACGATCCTGTTCCGCTGATCGCCTTGTCCTGTTCGTAGGGAGGGAATGTCTCAAAAGGAATAAATTACCCTGGTTTATCCGTGGGGGGCTGCTCGCGAGCCGCCCCCCACCTGGCCTATCCAAGAATTAAAGCTCTTATCCGATGCACACTCAACCCACCCCTGTCCTCGAAATCCGCAGCCTCTCTCTGGCATACCCTGGCAATCATCGGGAAATGATCCAGGCCCTCGCCGGGATCTCCCTGGCCATCCTGCCGGGCGAGATCTGCGGGGTAATCGGCGCGCCTGGCGCGGGCAAGACCAGCCTGCTCCGCGCGGCGGCCGGTCGAGCCGAATCCTATTCCGGCGAGGTGCTCATCTGCGGGGAGCGCCTTCCAGGCGGGCAGCAGCGCACCGTGCGCGCCTGGCTGCAAGGCGATCCCCAACCGGATCCCTCGTCAGAGCTTCTCTCCGCCGCCGGATCTCAGCATGCAGGTCCGGTTCGCGATCTCGCCGCTGTTCTGGGGATCGAAGAGTATCTCCGGGCGCCTTTCTCCGTGCTCCCCCAGACCTCCAGGACCGAGCGCGCTTGATGCCGCTGCTCCTCGACCCGGCGCCGCTGCTGGTCCTGGACGAGCATCCGGGGTTGAGCGCAGAAACGGCCGCTCGCCTCGCCGACTGGCTTCCGGACCGCCTGCACTCTCGTCAGGGGGCGCTGCTCCTGGCAACCCAGAAGCTGGATCTGGTCCAGGCGCTCTGCGACCGATTGTTCGTTCTTTTCCGGGGCAGTCTGGTAGCGGATGAGCTGGTCGAGCGCTCAATCGGACAGCTGCGCCGGTCGGCCTATACCATCCGGGTGCACGGCAGGGTGGGGACAGCCGGTTTGCCAGGACTGGAGACTTTCTCCACCCGGCACGAAGGGGGAGATACGGTCATCAGCGGTATTTTTGAGGATCAGTCCGCGCTGTTCGGCGTGCTGGCGCGCCTGCGAGATTTGGGGCTGGTCCTGCTTTCCGTCGATCTGCTCCAGGAGAGCTAGGCCGATCGAATCACGCGCATAGCAGAAGTTGGGGCTGCCTGAATAGGGATATTCCCAATTGAAGATCTACCGGCGCTGCCATATAACAGGGTAGCTGATCTACCCATTCACCGTTCACCCATCCCGAATTATCGATCCCCATTTATAGATAGAGGTCTTATGTCAGATCGAACCAAAAACTGGATTTCAGCCCTGGAGCTGCACGAGCGGCAGACCGACAGTGCGGTCCGCCCGCTGATCGTCGACGTCCGCGCGCAGCCGGAGTTCGAGGCCGGGCATATCCCGGACGCGGTCAACATCCCCGCCGCAGGGGTGCTCGAATCGCTGCCGCAGCTCAATACCGGTCAGCCGGTCGTCCTGTACTGCGACCTGCGCCATCAGGGCAGCTCGCGCAGCGAGCGGGCAGCCGAACAGCTTCGAAAAGCGGGGTTTCAGGTCAGGGTTCTGGAGGGAGGCTTCCCGGCCTGGGAGGCGGCCGAATACCCCGTGGTGCGGCGCAGCCAGTTCCATCAAATCGGAAAAGTCTAGCGCCGGCCCCCCTGGCAACCGGGATTCAGTGCAGCTCTTTCGCCTGCCCCTGGAGGGCAAGCTCTTCGGGGGTTGCCGCGTCGATGACCACCCCATGCGGGAAGGGCTGGCCCTGGCGGTCGACGTTTACAAAAGTAATAAAGCCGTTCAGCACTTCTTCTTCGTTCACGCACATCTGGACGTTGGCGAGCAGGCGGGTCTTCCCGGTGTAGACCACCCTGGCAATGAAGTGGGTGATCTCGCCCAGATGCACGGGGCGGGTGAAGCTCATCCCGTGGATCTTCAGGCAGACGATGTTCTCCGCCGGGATATAGAGCGAGGTTGCGATCAGACCTGCCTCGACGAACCATTCCGCAGTGCGCCCGGCGTACAGGGTTCCATGATGGTTCAGGTCTTCGGTTTTTACAAAGTGGTAGGAGGTGATGGTTTTAATTTCCATGGTCACCTGTTGAGGAACCTCGCGAGGACATTGAGCAGGATGGTCAGCACGAGGCTGAGCAAGATCGAGCCCAGAATCGGGACGAGACAGGTGAACCCCGAGCCGCTGATCCGCAGGGTGCCGGGCAGCTGGCTGATGCCGGCAAATTTACCCAGCGCCCAGATCAACCCGCCGATCAGCGCCAGGATCACTCCCCCCAAGATCAAGAACCGCCCCACCTGTTCAAGGTTCCCCATTGAGCACCTTCCCCAGCCCTCGATCTACTTCTGAATTGATTCTATCATAGCCGCTTGCGGAGCGCAGCCTGCGCGCGCGGATGGGGGTGCATCCCAAACTTTTTTATGAAATCATCCCACCCCCGGCCCCGCCTCACATAAATTTTGGTTGCTCGCGGGTCCGGCGCCAAAACCGCTTGACAGTCCATCCAGGATGGGTATACTCGCCGGTAGGCATGTTGTTGCCCCGCGCCAATAAATCCCCGGAGGACCGTTCCCATGAATCAAGCCCGTATCTTCGAAGCCAGCCCATCCCTTTCGCTGCGAGAAGAAATCGTCGGGGTTGATGCGCCTGTTCCGGTTTTGGGTGGGCCAGACCGGCCGTATATCTATCTGGATAACGCGGCCAGCACACCCTCCTTCCGGGGCGTGCAGGAAAAAGTAAACCAGCTGCTGCCGTGGTATTCGAGCGTCCACCGCGGCTCGGGGCTTAAATCGCTGGTCTCTTCCCAGGCGTACGATGAGGCGCATGAAATTACCGGCCGGTTCGTCGGCGCGGACCCCGAGAAGGATGTGGTGATCTTCGGGCGCAATACCACGGAGGCGATCAA
>JAJYJF010000417.1 GCA_021796375.1 Chloroflexota bacterium
AAACCCGGCTTTCTACCGGCTGCAGCTCGCGCTGTGGTTCGCCCCGCAGGAGAGCGAGGGCTTCCAGGCGGTGAGCCGCCTGAACGCCGCCCAGCACGAAATCCTGGAGATGCTTTTCCGCCAGGCCGCCCGCGACCACGGGAACATGCGCGGCCGCCACCGCGCCTATGCCGCCACCTTCCTGGGGATGCTCAACACCTACGCCGGCCTTACCCTCAACGGGCTGGCGCGGCTGGACGCCAATCTGGTCCGCCAGGCTGTCCACCAGTTCCAGCACGGGATTTACTCCTGACCTTCATATTTTTTTTGGAAAGGGTTTATACCGATCGGTATACTACCAGGGATGGACCATGACCCACTGGTCAGATGAAGCCGTTTTCTACCACATCTACCCGCTCGGACTGTGCGGGGCGCCTTCGCACAACAATTTTTCTTCCGCCCCGGTCCCGCGCCTGGAAGTCCTGTGCGGCTGGCTGGATCACATTTCCGGGATGGGCTTTAACGCCCTGTACCTGGGCCCGCTGTTTGAATCTTCCTCGCACGGCTATGACACGGCCGACTACACCAACCTCGACCGGCGCCTGGGGACGAACGATACCCTGGCCGGTCTGGCCGGCGAGCTCCACCGGCGCGTGATCCGCCTCGTCCTGGATGGGGTGTTCAATCACGTGGGGCGCGATTTCTGGGCCTTCCGCGACGTGCGCCAGAACGGTCCGGCCTCGCCCTTCTGCGGCTGGTTTTCCGGGCTGCGGTTTGGCGGGCGCAGCCGGCACGGCGACCCCTTTACCTACGACAATTGGAACGGGCACGACAGCCTGGTCAAGCTGAACCTGGACCACCCCGAGGTCCGCGCGCACCTGTTCGCGGCGGTCGAAAGCTGGGTGCGCCGCTTCGGCATCGCCGGCCTGCGCCTGGATGCCGCCGACGTGGTGGACCTGGGCTTCCAGCAGGAGCTGGCGGGCTTTTGCAGGGGGCTGGATCCGGATTTCTGGCTGATGGGCGAGGTGATCCACGGCGATTACCGGCGCTGGGCCAACCCGGCCTGCCTGGATTCGGTCACCAACTATGAAGCCTATAAAGGGCTGTATTCCAGCCACAACGACCGCAATTACTTTGAGATCGCCCACTCCCTCGACCGCGAGTTCGGCAAGGACGGCGTGTACCGCGGCCTGCCGCTGTACAACTTTGCCGACAACCACGACGTAACCCGGGTGGCTTCACTGCTCAAACAGCCCCAGCACCTGGAGCCGCTCTACACCCTGCTGTTCTGCATGCCCGGGATCCCATCGGTTTACTACGGCAGCGAGTTTGGCCTCCCGGGGGTGAAGGCGCCCTTCAGCGATGCCCCGCTCCGTCCGGCGGTCGACCTGGGCAGCCTGCAGCAGCATCCGCCCCGCGCGGGCCTCGCCGGCCTGATCCAGCGCCTGATCCAGCTCCGGAAAGCCCACCCGGCGCTGCGCCGCGGCGGGTACCGCCAGATGTTTGTGGGCAGCGAGCAGCTGGCCTTCTTGCGCGAGTCCGGCGAAGACCGGCTGCTGGTGGCCGTCAGCGCCGCGGACCGGCCGGTCGAGCTCGAGCTGCCGCTCCCCGGGGATTCTGGCGGGCGGCTGGCCGGCTTGCTTGGACCGGGAGTTGCAACCATCACGGATGGAAAAGCCCGCCTGAACCTCCCCGCCTGGGGACGGCAGGTGCTGCAGGTAGAGACGGCTTAACCTCGCTTTTTACTTGACAGCCGCCCGGGTACAAGATTAGACTTTGCTTATCCGAAACCCTTCTATCCCCCATACAGGAGACCCCCATGGCCAGCTTCTCACGAATGCCCCGCTACGAGATACGCAATGACGGCGCCGGTCCCTACTGCATTTTCTTCTGCGACAGCTGCGAACGTGAATTTCGCAGCCAGCCGGATCTGGCGAACACCATCGGTCAGGATATCGGCCGCAACGCGATGAGCGGTTTCCTGCGCCGGGTCCCGGTGGTCGGCAGCGCGGTCGCCAACGGCGTCGTCGGCGAGGACCCGCGCTATTCCTACAAAATGACGCCGGCCCAGGTTGAAAAAGCCTGGGGGCAGGCGCAGGTCCATTTCCGCGAATGCCCTACCTGCTCGCGGATCGTCTGCCTGAGCGACTTCGACGCCGTGAGCGGCTTCTGCAACGATGATTCCCCGCGCAACTCGGAGATCGCCGAATCTCGCGGCGAGCAGACCGGGGCGGCGTTGAAGGGCCTGGCGAGCGCTTTCGGGCTGGGCAGCGTCATCCAGCAGGCCAGCCAGGCAGCCAGCCAGGCGGCCGATGCGGCCAAGCGGGCGGCAGCTCAGTCGGCGCGCTGCCCTAACGACGGAACCCTGGCCCCCGCCGGGACCAAGTTCTGCCCGGAATGCGGCACGCCCATGGTCCAGCCGGCCGCGAGCAAGTGCCCGAGCTGCGGCGCCGATACCCAGGGCGCCAAATTCTGCCCCGAGTGCGGGACGAAAATCGAGACCAAGCCGGCCCTCACCCACTGCCCGAGCTGCGGCGCGGAGACCAAAGGCGCCAAGTTCTGCCCGGAATGCGGCGCTAAGCTGATCTGATCCAGCCGGACCCAGCTTAATTCCGACTATCATGGTCCCCAAAGTCAGGCGAATCATAACCATTCGTCAGCCGCAGAGGTGATTTTCATCCATTGACGCGAAAGCGCGAGAAGAG
>JAJYJF010000418.1 GCA_021796375.1 Chloroflexota bacterium
ATCAACCTGGTCCTCAGCCAGGACGGGCAGATCACCCGCGCCCTCGCCGGACACCCCGGCCAGATCCACCCGGCAGGGGTGGCGCTCGCCCGCCAGGTCTATGAGGTGGAGTGCCCGGAGCCGGTCGATCTCTGCATTGCCTCGGCTTTCCCGTACGATATGGATTTTTACCAGGCCATCCGCGCGGTCGAATACGCCGACCTGATCGTCCGCCCGGGGGGGAATATCCTGGTCGCCGCCCCCTGCGGTGACGGGATGGGCAGCCCGGATTTCTTCCGCCTGCTTTCCGACCCCGCCTCCTCCCCCGAAGGATTCCTGCGCAATATCGCCCGCCGCGACGGAAAAGTGACGTACAATGTGCTCGGCTATTATCTGTCGCGCATCCGGAACGAGAAAAATGTGTTCGCTTTTCTCCCCGGGGTGAGTCCCGCGGACCTCGAAGCGATCGGAGTCCACCCGGTTGGATCGTTCCAGGACGGCGTCGACCGGCTGCTGGCCCGGCTGGGTCCCGCCGCGAAGGCCGCCGTTTTGCCCGTCGGCTCGGCGACCATCCCGCGGCTCGCCTGACAAATCATCGGCCTCCAGGAGGAACTTTGGAACCATCAACGGTGCTCGTCCAGGCGGAAGCCCTGAAAGACTTCTGCCGCCAAATTTTCGTCCATCTCGGGGAAACCCCGGCCAACGCGGCGACCATCACGGACGTGCTCGTCGCCGCTGACCTGCGCGGGGTAGACAGCCACGGCGTCGCCCGGCTGGGGTTCTACGTCGAGAAAATCAGGCTCGGGGTCATCCATCCGAACGCTCCCTACCAGATCGTCCACGAGGCGCCGGCGACCGCGCTGCTGGATGCCGGGGCCGGCATGGGGCAGCCGGTTTCCTACCGCGCGATGGAGATGGCCATCGAGAAGGCGAATCGCTGCGGGATCGGCTGCGTGACCGTGCGCAATTCCAACCATTTCGGGATCGCCGGCTATTACGCGATGATGGCCCTCGAAGCCGGCTGCATCGGCGTCGCGATGACCAACTCGGCCATCTTCGTGGTGCCGACGTTCGGGCGCGACCCCATGCTGGGCACCAACCCGATCGCCGTGGCTGCCCCGGCCGGAGCAGAGCGGCCCTACGTCCTGGACATGGCAACCAGCACGGTGCCTTTCGGCAAGCTGGAGATCTACGACCGCCTGGAAAAACCCATGCCGCTGGGCTGGGCGGCCGACGAGAACGGCGCTCCCACCCAGGATGCCACCCGTGTCATCCACAACATGCACAGCGCCCCGATCCGCGGCGGGCTGACGCCGCTCGGCGGGGATGGCGAGCTGCTGAGCGGGCATAAGGGATATGGGCTGGCCCTCCTCGTCGAACTCTTAAGCGGGGTCCTCTCCGGCGCATTGACCTCCGACCAGGTCTATCCGGTGACCGCATCCGGGGAGCACCTGCCAGCCGGGCTGGGGCACATCTTTATGGCCCTCCAGGTCGAGGCCTTCCGCCCCCTGGTCGACTTCCAGGCTTCGCTGGACGACCTGGAGCGCCGCCTCAAGTCCGCGCCGAAGGCCGCCGGGCAGGACCGCATCTACATTCACGGCGAGAAGGAATTCGAGCAGGCCGAGCGCCGCGAGCGGGATGGCATCCCGCTCAACCGGAAGGTATGGGACGAAATCGTTAAAATCGGGGCTGAGCTCGGGCTGCAGTTCCCCAAATGATCCGGCCGCGGGCATCGACCCGCAGTCCGCGTTCGGTCATATCACCAAAGCAGGGAGGATTTCGTTGAAAAAATTAATTACCGGCAATGAAGCGGTTGCCTTCGGCGCCCTCGCAGCCGGGGTAAAATCCGTCACCGGCTACCCGGGCACCCCGTCGACCGGGGCTCTTGCCGCGCTCCTGGATCTCGGCCTCAAAGACACCTACGTCGAGTGGAGCGCGAATGAAAAGGTGGCTTTTGAAATCGGGGCGGGGGTCGCTTGGGCGGGCCACCGGGCGCTGGTCACCATGAAGATGAGCGGGGTGAACGTCGCCTCCGATTCGCTGCTGCCGGTGGCTTACTCCGGCGTGGAGGGCGCGCTGGTCATCTACGTCGCCGACGACCCGGGGGTCAGCGCGGGCTGCGTCGAGCAGGACACGCGCCTGTACGCAGCCATGGCCGACCTGCCCGTCCTCGAGCCGGCGACGGTCGCGGAAGCCTACCTGCTGACCAAGCAGGCATTCGAGCTTTCCGAGCAGGTCAAAACCCCGGTGATCGTGCGCTCGACCACCGCCATCGCCAGCTCGTTTGCCCTGGTCGACGTGGAGCCGCCCGCCCCGGTCTCGGAGGCAGCGCCCAAGCTGATCCGCGACATTCAGCGCTTCACCAAGGCTGGAGCAGCCATCAGCATGGCCCAGCACCGCGACGTGATCCACCGCCTGGCCCAGGCCGGCGAGCTGGCCCGCGCGTGGGGGCTGAACCGGATCGCGCTCGCGGATCATCCCGGCGGTCTGGGCGTAATCGCCAGCGGCATCACGGCCGCCTACCTGGACGAGGCGTTTGAAGCCCTGAAAGCGTTTGGCGTGCGGCGCGAGGATGTCTCGATCCTCGAGGTGGTGAGCACGCATCCCTTCCCCGACCGCGAAACCCGCGCGCTGCTCGATCACTGCGGCGCCGTCGTGGTGCTGGAGGAGCTGGAGCCGCACCTCGAGCGAGCCCTGTACAC
>JAJYJF010000419.1 GCA_021796375.1 Chloroflexota bacterium
CCGTCCGCTGCAGCAGATCGGCGTCCAGACTGAACTGCTCGGGAGAATAGTCGAGCACCTCCGGCTGCGCGGGGAACCCGGCGAACCAGTAGACCATGCGGATCTCCGCCGGGGCAACCTCCCGCCCGGCCAGCGGATTCCCAGCCAGCGCCAGCAGGTAGCGGTAGACCCGGGTCTGGGCCTGGGCCAGGAGCGCATCCCGGCCCGGGCGCTTGCGCGAGGTCTTCCAATCCACGATCACCAGCCGCCGGTCGGCTGCGGCCTCGCTTGATTGGAGAACATGTGTAGCGGGGTCTTCGTCCCCGCTGGTGTGGTTTTTCGAGGCAGCGGGGTCTTCGACCAGGATCAGGTCGTACTTCGCGTACAGCCGCGCGCCGCAGAACGGCGCCGAGAGCGGAAATTCCACCAGCGGCCGGCTGTCCAGCCAGGCGGCATACTCGCAAGCCAGATAGCTCTGCCACCAGTCCCCGAGGCCGCCGGCGCGGGCCAGCGGGTCCAGCAGATCAGCCGGCACCCCATTCTGGTGCTGCTGGACCAGGCGGTGAAAGGCGCTCCCGCGCGCCAGGTGGGCTTCGTGCTCGCGGATCGGCTCGGTGACGCGCGCCGGCCAGGCAAGACCGAGCACGTGGCGCAGGTAAAACCGCTGCGGGCAGTCGAGAAAATCCTGCAGCGCCGAAGCGCTGAACTGGAACTCATCCGGAAGCTGCATGCTGGCGCTCCTCCAAAAAATGACGCAAATCCGCGAGCGGCGCCGCCTCCGTGATGCCCGCCTGGCTGCCCATGTTCCAGCTGATGATCAGCTCTTTTTTCGCCCGGGTGATGCCCACGTAGAGCAGGCGCAGCCGCTCCGCCGCCACGTCGATGCGCGCCTGCAGCGTCGCTTCGCCCGCCGCGAGGTTCCAGCCCTGGATGTCGCCCCCCTGGAGGGCGCGCAGGCGCGCGATCGTCTCGGCCTCGAGGTTGGTCTGCCCGCGGATAAATTTCTTCTCGGAGATGTAATGGTCCGCCGGCAGACCGGAGGGGAAGTCGTAGCTGTTGACCGAGGTCAGGTAGACCCGGTCCCACTCCAGCCCCTTGGCCCGGTGGATGGTCGAGACAACCACCTTGCCCCGGTAGAGGTCCGGGTCGAAGCCGGTGTCTTCGTCGCTGAAGCCGACCAGACGGCTGCTCTTGGTAGCGACGCGATCCATCTCAAACGCCAGCTCTTTCAGGCTCCAGCCCGGGTGCAGCTCGCGCTCAGAGCGCAGCACGCCGGCGATTTTGTAAGCTAGAGCCAGGTCCACCGGGGCAGCGAACAGGTCCTGCGCCACGGTCAGCACCAGCTGGTCCACCGGCAGGAAAATCGCGGACTGCCAGCGACGGGCCACCTCCCGGAAGGACTTCAGGCCCTCCCACGCATCCGGGTCCGCCGCCTGCAGCCCGGCGATCTCCGGTATCTCGTTCCATCCGCTCGACCAGAGGTATCCTTCCAGCTGGGCCAGCCGCTGCAGCAGCTGGCCGGCAGGCTTCGGATTTCGGATCGAATCGGGCTGGCGCAGGTTTTGAAAGCCGGCCCACTGGCTGAAGGCGATCGCCAGGCGCCTCGGCTCGGTAGGCTCGGCCAGGCAGTGCAGGACGCTGCCGAGCGCGCCTGCCGCCTCGCGGGTCTGCTGGCTGGAGCTCAGCACCTCGAGAAAAGGGATCGACGCATCGGCAAGCAGATCCGAAACCCTGGATGCGTGTTCGTTCATGAACGCCAGGACGGCCAGGGTTTCAGAGCTGTGCGCCGGGCTCTCGTACCATTTCTGGATCGACTCAACCACCACCTTCGCTTCCCCATCGGCAGTGCGTTTTTTCGCCAGGATCACCACCCGTCCGGGATCGTCACGCGGGTTGGGCTGCGGGTCTCCCAGCGGCGTCGGGCGGATGAGCGTATCCGCCAGCGCATCGCGCAGGGCCTCGACCGGGTGCTCCTCGCGCGTCCAGCGCACCAGCTCGTTCGCCAGGTCTAAAATGGTGAGGCTCGAGCGGCCGGAATAGAGCAGCTCGGGTTTCTGCTCCACCCGGGCGATAAAATCGCGCAGGTAGCGCGGGCTGGCGGTGGTAAAGGTCTCGTAAATCGCCTGGTTTGGATCGCCCACCCGCACCCAGTTCCCGCCCTCGCCCGCCAGGCGGCGGAGGATCTCTTCCTGCAGGTGGTTGCTGTCCTGCGCCTCGTCTTCCAGGATGTACGGCCAGCGGCGCCGCAGCCGCGCCAGGAACATTTCGTCCTGGCGGAGGGCTTCGAGGGCCAGGCGGATCAGGTCGGAAAAATCGACTGCGCCGTGGTAGGCAAGCGCGCGCTGGTAATCGGAGTAGATCTCCAGCCCCATCTCGACCAGCGGGTCGCCTGCGCGCACCGATTCCAGCCTCCGGCGGATCAGCGCCGGGGTAGCCTGCCCGTCCTTGGCGGTCTTGATAAATGCCTGGGCGATGCCCCGGATCAGATTGGGCCATTTTTCTGCGACAGCTACATGGTATTTGTAGCTGTCGAGGGTCGGATCCAAATATGCGCCGGCAGCCTCCGGGTGGGATCGCACCCACCCCTGGGCTGCCTCGAGCAGGAGGCTCTCTGCCGCGCGGTCGTCCATGATCTGGAAGTCATCCGCCAGGCCGACCAGCCCCGGCCGCTCGCGCAGGATATCGTGCCC
>JAJYJF010000420.1 GCA_021796375.1 Chloroflexota bacterium
CTGAGGAACCCAAAACCATCGTCGGCCAGATTGATCAAGTCCTTCAAGACCTGCTGCCGGGCAGCGCTTTCGCCGATCGTAAAATACGCCTGCTCGAGGTGCCCAATCAGGGGGTGATCGTCCAGGTTGACCGGGACCAGTACCCGGGAATTGATTCCGTCCCGGATCAGGAAATCCGCGGCCTCATTCGCCAGGCAGTTTCTACCTGGGAAGCGCGCCCGAACTGAATCTTCGCGGTCAGGAAAGCGATTTGACGAGATACAGAGCCCCGCGCTCGAAACCCCGGGCGAGGTAGTATTCGCGCGTCCCTACCGCGGAAATGACGGCGAGACGCCGGAACCCCTTCTCGCGCGCGATTTCTTCCCCCCGGGCGAGCAGCCTGGTTCCCAGCCCGATATGCTGCGCCGCCCCGGCTGCCTCGACCCCGACCGGCAGCGACTGCCCGTAAACGTGGACCTCCCGGACCAGGGCCGCGCCGGCAAGATCTTCGAACCCGTTCGACGATCCCAGCCGCGGCAGGTCTCCGGGGGCGGTGGCCTCCTCCGGGAGCGAAAGGCGCAGGTAGCCGGCGATCTGCCCGGCGGGAGTCTCGAAGGAGAGAAAATGCTCCTCCGCGCAGGCTGCCGGGTAAACCGTATCGACCAGCTTCAGGCGGGCCGGGTCGATGGCTTCTCCGCGCACTTCCCGGCAGCGGATGCAGTTGCAGCGCTGGCCGCGGCGAGCCAGCTCCGCGTGAACGTCCTGGCGCAGGCTGGTGCGCTTATTCCCCGCCACCACGTTGGTCGATGGGATATCGCGGATGACGCGGTTCACCCGGCAGTAGGCCGGGATGGAGGGTTTGACATCGGCGATCAGGCCGGTCAGCTCGTCTTGGGTATACGGTTGGTACTCTCCACGCTGCCAGATCGGGTACAGATCGGCATTCGCCAGCAGCTGGCAGGGGTAGATCTTGATTTCATCCGGGCAGTACCCGGTCCACAGCCGGGAGAAGTCTTCCCGGTCGGAATCGATGGTCGCACCGAGCAGGTTAGGCATCCAGTGGAGCACGATCTTAAAGCCAGCCGAGCGCAGCAGCGCGCAGGCGCGCAGGGTCTCCGCGGCATCGTGACCGCGCTGGTTAAGCTGCAGGATCCGGTCGTCCAGGCTTTGCGCGCCCAGCTGCACCTTGGTCACCCCCAGGCGCCGCAGCCAGGCCAGCTCGAGCGGGTCGATCTCATCCGGGCGGGTTTCGATCACCAGGCCAACGTTGCGGTGATCGGAGGTTTCGTTAATCTGATGGGCTTCTTCCAGGCTGCCCGCCTGGAGCGGATCGCCGCTTGCGCTCCGGCGGCCCGCGTTGAGGGCGTCGAAGCAGCGCTTAACAAACCATTCCTGGTAATCCCGCCGGTAGGAGGACCAGGTTCCGCCGAGGATCAGCAGCTCGACCTTATCGGTAGGATGGCCGACGGCCTCCAGGGCCTGGAGCCGCGACTGCACCTGGCTGAACGGATCGAAGTTGTGCTCGAGCCCCCTGCGCGCCCCCGGTTCGTCCGGGAGGTAGCTCTTGGGCATGCGTGCATCCGTCGGGCAGAAGACGCATTTTCCCGGGCACGGGTACGGCTTGGTCAGCACCGTCACGGTGGTAACACCCGAGAGGGTCCGGACGGGCTTCATGCGGATGCGGGCGAGCAGGTCCGGGTCGGGCTGCCAGACCCCGCGGTCCACGAGATCGTGGTAGGCGGCGACGAGCAGGTGCTTCGGAAGGTAGCCCCCGCCCGCGACCGGGTGCTTGCGGACGGCCTGCCAGATCTCGCGCCCCCCGCGGATCTCCTCCAGCACTTTTCGGGCGTTCTCCAGCCCTTCCGGGGTGTAAACCCGGGCTTCTTGCCATTCTTCTGAATTCATTTTCATCGCTATAATATGCCCATGCAGGCAGCCGCTGTCTCACGCCTTCTGGACATTAATCGTCAATTTTACCAGACCTTCGCCGCGTCCTTTTCCGTCACCCGCCGCAGGCTGCAGCCCGGGGTGCTGCAGATCCTCTCGAGGATTGGCCCCGGGGCGCGCATTCTCGACCTGGGCTGCGGCAACGGGGAGCTGGCGTCCGCCCTGGTCCGCCGGGGTTGGGAAGGGGCGTACCTGGGGGTGGATTTCAGCCCTTCCCTGCTTGAAGAGGCGCGGATGGCGGCCGGCCGGATCCCTGGCGGGGAAGGGCAGGTAGAATTTTTGCAGTGGGATCTCTCGCGGCCGGACGGGCTTTCGCGGCAGGTGGAGTCTCTCCAGCCGGTGGATGCTGTGTTCGCTTTCGCTGTGCTGCACCACCTGCCGGGGCGCGAAACGCGGGAAGCCCTGCTCAGAGAGGTGCGCGCAATCCTGCGCTCTTCGACGAAAGCTGGCGCCGTTTTCATCCACTCCGAATGGCGCTTTTTGGCGAGCCCGCGCCTGGCCGCGCGCTGCCTGCCCTGGGAGCGCGCCGGGATGACCTCCGCGGAGGTGGACCCGGGAGATTACCTGCTGGACTGGCGGCGCGGCGGCACCGGGCTGCGCTACGTTCACCACTTCAGCGAGGAGGAGCTCGCCGATCTGGCCGCGGCCAGCGGTTTTCACGTCGGTGAGACGTTTTACTCGGACGGCGAAAATGGCCGCCTCGGGCTTTACCAGCGCTGGAGCTGCCTTCCCTAGCCCCA
>JAJYJF010000421.1 GCA_021796375.1 Chloroflexota bacterium
TGAGCTCGCCGCGGAGACATCCGCCTGATCCTTGAGAACCACAAACAGCCGGTCCCCGAAGAAGCCAGCCCGACCAGCCAGTCCGAAAAACAGCGCGGCGCCAATCCAGACAGCAGCCGCTGCGCCCTTGAGGAGCGGGCTCTTCCCCCAGCGGGGGATATTTCGGTGCGCCAGGATGCCGGCCAGGCCGACCAGCAAGCCGATGACCAGGCTCACAAGCCCTGCCCGGGTGATCCACTGCAGGGTTTCGCCCGTCCCGGAGCCGACCACCACCGAGAGCTCTTTCGGGTCCACGAAGAGCAGGGCAGCCGCGGCGCTGATCCCGATGACCACCGCGGACGCGGTCCACCCGCGCCGGGCATCCGAACCAGGCGCTTGAATACGGCTGTCGGGATCCGTCCTGCCCAGGAACAGCCCGTAGGCGAGCAGGCCAAGGATTGGAAGGGGCAGCATCAGGTACGACTGCAGGCCGTTGATCTGCAGCCCCACAACCATCCCCAGCAGGGTGATGACGGCTGCCAGCCCTATGAAGCCAGACCCCCTGCCCGGGTTGGCCGCATCGCGCCCGGCAGCCAGGAAAAGGGAGCCCTCCAGCACCAGGGCCGCGTCCGCCCCGAAGAGCAGGCCGATCCCCAGCGTGACCAGGGAATCCAGGGCCCCGCCCAGGGCGCCGACCACGATCCAGGGCAGGGCCATCAGCCCGGCCGCGAGAAGCGCTGCCGGCGGCAGTCCAGACCAGGCTCTGGGCCCGGCTTCTGGCGCGCGGGGGCCGCGCAGGAGGAAGAGCAGGAAAGCCAGCTCGAGCAGCAGCTGCATGAGATGAGCCTGAAACGGCTGGGTCAGCCCGGGCAGGCGAGCCAGCGACATCACCGCGGAAAACGCCAAAGCCAGCGACCAGGTCTGGTAGACGGACCGGAGCGCCGGGTCTCTCCCGCGCGAGGCCGAAAACCGGAGCAGAGGGATCATCACAACCAGGGGAATGAGGAGCGCCAGGACGCGCTGCGGTCCGGGTGCGCGGAAATAACCCAGGAAGTGGGCTTCATCCAGGGTCCAGCTCGCCGTCTGGGCGATGCCGATGACAATCAGCGTCCCGAGCGTGTTGAGCGCAACGGCGACAGCTCCTCCACAGCCATTTCCGCGCCTGGCGCTTTCCGTGTGAATAGGAACGGGTGGGATCATATCCGCCTTGCCCTCTCTCCAGCCGTTGGATCGGCCGGTTACCCCTCCGCATGCCCTGGAAACGCACCCGGTGGATCGGGGTCTCGCCCAGGCCTACCCGGCGGGCTGCATTTACCAGAAACGTGAATCGCGCCAGCCTCTCTCCATCTTCCCTCCCCCCGCACCGGCGGGCTGATCCGCTGAAGATTCCCTGGAGGCGAAGCTTGTTCCATTTTACATGATCCCGGGAGGATGCAACCGGGGAATCGGTGAGTCCATCCTTGATTAAATAGCGCGCTGGGGATAAACTTTTCATGGCTCTGCGCCACTTCCATGGATTGAGGATCTGACCAGGTTTCACGGAGAGGAAATGCGTCACATCGAGCATCGTTGGTTTTCCACCGATGGGCTTCATCTCTTCGGCCAGTTCTGGGCCCCGGATGGCGATCCGTCCGCCGTTGTTTGCCTGGTTCACGGCCTCGGGGAGCACAGCGGCCGCTTCGGGTTTGTCGGGGAGAAGCTTGCTGCGGCAGGATACGCGCTTTTCGGGTGCGATCTCCGCGGTCATGGCCGCTCCGGCGGAAAGCGCGGGCATTCCCCGTCCCTCAACCAGTCCCTCGAGGATATCGCCACCCTCCTCGATCAGGCGGCCGCCATTTTCCCTCACAAGCCGTTGTTCCTGTACGGTCACAGCCTGGGAGGCGGGCTGGTCATCAATTATGCCCTGCGCCGGCACCCATCCCTGGCCGGCATCATCGCCACCAGCCCATCCTTGCGCCAGACCACCGGAACACCCGCCTGGAAAACGCTTCTGGGGCGGGTCATGTCGGTCCTGGCGCCGGAATTCAGCCTGGACAACGGCCTGGACGTTCAGGAAATCAGCCGGGATGAGCGGGTCGTCGCTGCCTACCAGCAGGACCCTCTCGTCCACGGGAAAATCTCCGCCCGCATGGGGATCGACCTGATCGACAGCGGCCGGTGGGCCCTGGAGAACGCGGCCGGGCTCGATCTCCCGCTGCTGCTGATCCACGGCAGCGCGGACCGCATCACTTCGCCCGAGGCCAGCCGTGCGTTTGCCAGCCTGGCGCCCGCCCGCACAAGCCTGCACATCCTGGACGGGTGCCGGCATGAAACCCATAATGAGCCGGAAAAAGAAACCATGATCTCCATCGTGATCGACTGGCTCGACCGTCAAACCGCGGGAATCCCCCAGGTTGCTCGGGCAACGGAGCGCAACCCGGTTGATTGGCAATCCTCTACCGCGGGGAATCGACCGGAAATTTTGGACTCCACGAGCGGTTCGCCGGGCGATCCGTGATTTCCGCATTTTCTTCCCGCCACTTGAGGGGCGGGGCCGAAAATAGGGTGATGTCCGCGCAAATTTGGGATACACTCGGGATAATCGGGTCATTTTGACCCGCTGTTCGCTCGTTACAACGTACTGGCTCAGTTTTTTGCCACTCGAAATCTTTAAAGCAGTTCAGGAGGATAA
>JAJYJF010000422.1 GCA_021796375.1 Chloroflexota bacterium
GCCGCCGGTCGTAGGGCTGGCGGACGATGCTCTTCCAGGTCTCGGTGATATGGTGCTCGAAGCGGACGACCTCCTCAAACCCCAACTGCTTGCGCACCTGCGCGGTGATCTCCAGGGTCTCGTTGTTGACCGAATTGCCCCAGTTGAAGCCGATGAGCGGCGAGGTGCCGTCCTCCCGGGCAAAGAGCTTCGCCCCGATGAGCGTCCACAGCCCGGCATAAGGGTTGTCATTCCCCATGAAGACCGAGATCTTGAACTGGATATCCACCCCCAAACGGTAGAGCAGGTAGCCCAGCAGCACCGTGCCGGAGTTGATATTCAGCACCTGGCGGATGCCGTAGTTGGTGTAGTAATAAAGAAACTCGTCTACCCATTTCAGCCCGTGGTCGTTCGGCTGGCCGATCCCGCCGAAGTAGCCGGTGATGGTCGCCGGGCCGTCCAGGTGGATGTTGGATCCGTCGGTGCCCTTGGTATCCAGCGTTTCGACCAGGCTCGCGCCGATGATCTCCATCGCCGCGGCGATCGCCGGCAGGTCGCCATCCGCTTCCTGCTCTTTCATCTTCCGCACCTGGATCCAGCGCCCGGGCATCAAAGTCCTCTCGGCGATTGCCCTTTTCGCCGCGGCGATGACCCAGGGGAAGTACTGCAGTGCGCTGACCTCCAGCGTCACCGCGAAATCCTCTTGAAAGTGGGCGGTTTCGGCTTTCGCACCCAGCACCGAGCGGCGGTATTCCGGCACGGAGACGAACGCACCGCCGTCCCGCTGGTCCTCGAGCCATTTCAGCTCTTCCAGAGAAGCGGGGTTGGCGGCTTTCACCCGCTCGAGCAGGGCGGGCAGCTCGCCAGCCGCGCGAGCTTTGGCATTGATCTCTTCCGGCGAGCCGTACCTGGCGACCACCGCCAGAAGATCGTTCACAACCCGGGAGCTGGGGTCCAGCAGCAGCACATTGAGATCGTCCAGGCGTAGCGAAGGGATCGTCAAACGCTGGCGCAGGTCGCTCATGGGAGAACCTCCTTTGCCGTATCGCCGGCTTGTATCCGGTTGAGCAGGTCCGCGTATTCCTCATCCGGCATGCCGAACCAGTTCTCAGGCTGGGGGAAGGTCTTATCCCCGACCTCTTTCACATAGCGGTTCAAGCCCTCCTGGATGACGGCCCCCGCATCGGCAAACACTTTTGCCATGCGCGGTTTGAACTTTGGGTACAGGCCGAACGCGTCGTGGTAGATCAGCAGCTGCCCGTGCGCGTGCGGGCCCGAGCCGAGGCTCATGATGATGCAGTGCCTGGCCCGCTCGGTGATCAGCTGGCAGAGCCGGTCGGGCACCATCTCGAGCAGGATGCAGAACGCGCCCGCCTCTTCCAGAGCTTTGGCGTCGTCGAGGATCTTCTTAGCCTGCGCGGCCCCCTTCCCCTGCAGGCGGAACCCGCCCAGCGCGCTTACGCTCTGCGGGGTGAGACCCAGATGGCCGATGGCCGGGATGCCTGCCCGCACGATCCCCTCGATCCGGTCGGCCATCTCCGCCCCGCCTTCGAGCTTGATCGCATCGCAGCCCGCCTCAGCCATGAACCGCCCGGCATTGCGAATGGCCGTCTCGACGCTCGGCTGGTAGCTCATGTAGGGCATATCGCCCACCAGCCAGACGTTCGGAGCCCCGCGCCGCACGGCGGCCGAGTGGCGGATCATGTCTTCCATGGTAACCGGCAGGGTGCTGTCGTAGCCGAGCATGGTCATGCCCAGGCTGTCCCCCACCAGGATCATGTCGATGCCGGCCTGCTCCTGAAAATAAGCCGTCGGGTAGTCGTAGCAGGTCAGCCAAGTGATCGGTTCACCGTTTTGAACTTTCTTGAAAAGAGCCGGCAGGGTCATTTTCTTGCGTTCAGTCACAGCTTTTCTCCTTTCAGTTCGCGAATAGAATGGTCAGGCGGAAACGACGGACAGACCGGGTTGGGTCTCGATCTCCACAGATCTCATACCGCGCATACAAACCATCTTGTGCAAAATGTCATTAGTTAAAGTATAGGTCAGAACCAGCGATTTGTAACGGCGCAAACTTCCTAAAGGGAGGTAACACAAGGCAGCTGGATCCCCCAGAGGGTCTCTTCCGCCCGGGCGGTCCAGAAAAAATTCCGGCTGGGGACGAACCCGGGGCAGGTTGGCTTAATGCGGGGTGGACTGGCGGACCAGCTGGCGGACCTGCGCGCCCGAATCCAGGTCCAGCGCGCGCAGGGCGAGCTCGCGCGCAGCCGGCAGCGACCACTGGCGGATGATCGCTTTCGCATGGGGGATCGCCGGAGATGCCATGCTGAACTCATCCAACCCCAGGCCGAGGAGCAGCACCTCGAGGGTTCCCATCCCCGCGGCGACCAGACGGGCGACTTCAAGGTGGGGCTGCGGGAGTGATTTAGCGGGTGGGGCGGTGGTCGGCCGGTCCGGGATCTCGGCGGCCCGGGGCAGGGGCGCCAGGGCCAGCCCGTAGGCGATCTTCGCCAGGGGTGGGTGCTCGGGGCGGTAGTTCAGGTGGGTAAACGCCGCCCAATCGCCGCTCTGGATGGCCTGGGCGTACTGCTGGCCGGCGCGGAGATAATCGTCCTCATCATAGTCGATCGGCAGCAGATGGACTG
>JAJYJF010000021.1 GCA_021796375.1 Chloroflexota bacterium
AGGGTGGCCCGGGCCGGGGATTTCACCCACGGCCGCTGCGCGTCGATCCGGACGCGCCCCTCATTGACGGCCGTCAGCCAGTCCCAGTCCTTGTCCTCATTGGAGGCGTTCACCACCAGCAGGTACCGCTCGGGGCCCCGCCGGTAGATCATGAAGTCGTCGATCAGCTCCCCCGCGGGGGTAGCCAGGTAGCCGTAGCAAGACTGCCCCGGCTCCAGCCAGGCGGCATAGTTGGACCCGATCACGTCCAGGAAGGCGGTGGCGTGCGGGCCCGAGACCTCAAAGGCGCCCATGTGTGAGACGTCAAACAGCCCCGCCGCGCCGCGCACCGCGGCATGCTCCTCAGATACGCTGGTGTACCAGACCGGCATCTCCCAGCCGGCAAAGGGCACGAGCTTGGCCCCCATCCGCTTGTGCGTCTCGTACAGCACGGTGCGCTTGAGCGGCGCATCCACCGGCTCCGTCCAGCTCCACTCGGGCAGCGGCTTTCCGGCGGGCTGGGCTTGAGCCTCGGCCAGCAGGCAGGCCTGGCCGATGAAGTAGGGCTTGGTCAGGTCGAACAGCTCGGGCGCCCGGGCGAACAGCTCCCGCGCGTCCGTCCCGGCCGCGAAGAGGGGCTCGCGCCGCGCCGGCAGCCCGGATGGGTCTACCTCGCCTACCACCACCGGGCCCTGCACCTTGCGGAAGACGTCCTCGTCATCGAACAGCACGTAGCCGTCGGAGAGCCCTTCCAGCCAGGCGCTCACCTGGCCGGCTTCTCCGGCCCCAACCTGCAGCCAGTAGATATCCCGTCCCTGCGCGTCGGCGTCCCGGCGGGCCAGCCGGGCATCCGCCACCAGCTTTCCGGCCCGGTCCAGCAGCAGCGCGCGCGCCGCCTGTCCCGGCGCCAGCTCGACGGTGCTGCCCGCCACCAGCTCCTGGACGAAGGCCCGCGCCCGGAAGCCGGTGAGCGAAAAGATCCGCTCTCCGCTGGCTGCCGGCACGCTCGCCTGGCGCGGGCGCTCGAAAGCCCCCGCCCGCTCGGCCAGGGCTTGGACTTTCCCCTGCGCATCCGTCAGGACCGCCAGGTCCAGCTTGCCGCGCGGCAGCTCCCCGGCCAGCCCCTGGTAGGCGAACGGCTGCACCGCCTTCAGCACCTGGGCGACGATCTCGGCCACCTGCACCATGTCGGCTTCCTTCAAGCCGCGCTGGGTCACCCATGGGGTGCCGAAGCGCACCCCCGAGGCCAGCGCCGTCCGGGTATCTCCGGGGATGGTGTTCTTGTTGACCACGATCCCGGCCAGGTCCAGCAGGCGCGCGGCCATCTCCCCGCGCAGCGGGAACCCGGTGCGGGAAGGAATCGCGGAAGCGTTCAGCATCACGATGTGGGTGTCGGTGCCCCCGTAGACCACCTGCAGCCCGAACTCGGTGAAAGCCTCCGCCAGCGCGCGGGCGTTGGCCACCGTCTGCTGCTGCAGCTGGCGGTACTCTTCCGTCCGGGCCAGTCTGGCCGCCACGGCGATGGCGGCGAACTTGTTGGGGTGCGGCCCGCCCTGCGCCCCGGGGAAGATGGCGCTGTCGATCTTTTGGGCTTTCTCCTCGTCGGTGGTCAGGATCACCGCCCCGCGGGGACCGCCCAGCGTCTTGTGGGTGGTGAAGACCGTCACGTCGGCGATCCCCACCGGGTTTGGATAGACCCCGCCAATCACCAGTCCGGCCGTGTGGGCAATATCGGCCATCAGCACCGCCCCGACCTCGTCGGCGATGGACCGGAAAGCCGCCCAGTCCGGCGCCCAGGAGAAGGAGGTGTAGCCGGCCACGATCACCCGCGGCCGGTATTCGCGGGCCAGCGCGCGGATCTGGGAGTAGTCCAGCTTCTGGCTGGCCGGGTCCACCCCGTAGGAGACCACCTTGTAGCGCTTGCCGGACTGGTTGAACTCCGAGCCGTGCGTCAGGTGGCCGCCCTGGAACAGGTCCAGCCCCATCAGCGTCTGTCCCGCCTGCATGAAGGCATCGTAGACGGCCAGGTTGGCCGCCGAGCCCGACAGCGCTTGGACGTTGGCGCGAATGCTGGCGGCCGGGGCGCTCGGGTTGGCGAAGCAGTCGGCGATGCGCCGGGCTGCCAGGGCCTCCAGGATGTCCACGTAATCCACCCCTTTGTAGAAGCGCCGGTCGGCGTAGCGCCGGTAGTAAGCCAGCTGGTAAGCCTCGTCCGACAGCAGCGCCTCACTCTCGCGCGTGGCCCGCAGGGGCGGGTACCCCTCGGCGTAGACGTTGTTGAACACCGAGCCCAATGCCTGGCGGACCGCCTGCGGGGCGCAGGATTCGGAGGGGATCATGATGAGCTTCTCCGCCTGGCGGGCCGTCTCCCCCTCGATCAGCTGCGCCACGTACGGGTCTATCTTCTCAAGCTCCCCACGAAAGAGAAAATCATTTTGTTGTGTCATCCGTTACTCCTTTCAAACTATCCTTTGTAACACAGCACCGGGTTGCGCGCCGCTCGCACCTCATCCAGCCGGAAGACTGGGGTGACGTGCGGGGCGCTGCGCAGCAGTTCGGGATCCCGCCCGGCTTCCTCGGCGATCTGGCGCATGATCTCGGCAAACTGCTCGAGCATTTCTTTGGATTCGGTTTCGGTCGGCTCGATCATAAGCGCATCGTGAACGATCAGCGGGAAGTAGTTGGTGGGTGGGTGCACGCCGTAGTCGATCAGCCGCTTGGAGACATCCAGCGCGCGCACGCCGGCCGCGGGGATATCCCCGTGGACGACGAACTCGTGCATGCACGAGCGGTCGATCGCCAGGCTGAAATACGGCGTCACCAGCGCTTTGAGGTAGTTGGCATTGAGCACCGCATCTTCCGCCACCTGGCGCAGCCCATCCGGGCCCATCATGCGGATGTAGGTGTAAGCGCGCAGGAACATGCCGTAGTTGCCGTAGAAGGCTTTCAGCCGGCCGATGGATTGCTCCGGCGCCTGCAGGCGGTACTGGCCCTCCTCCTGGACCACGACCGGTCCGGGCAGGAAGGGCAGCAGGCGCGGTCCGGCGCCCACGGGTCCGCTGCCGGGGCCGCCCCCGCCGTGCGGGGTGGTAAAGGTCTTGTGCAGGTTGAAGTGCATCACGTCGAAGCCCAGGTCTCCCGGCCGGGCCACCCCCAGCAGGGCGTTCAGGTTGGCCCCGTCGCCGTACATCAGCCCGCCGCAGGCGTGGACCGCCTCGCAGACCTCGAGGACGTGCTCCTCGAACAGCCCCAGCGTATTGGGATTGGTGAGCATCAGGCCGACCACGCTGTCGTCGCACTCGCGCCGCAGCGCTTCCAGGTCCACGTTCCCGCGCCTGTCGGAGGGGATCTGCACCACGCTGAAGCCGCTCATGGCGCTGGTAGCCGGGTTGGTGCCGTGCGCCGAATCGGGGATGAGCATCTTGGTCCGTTTGGTATCCCCGCGGCTGGCGTGGTAAGCGCGCATCATCAGCACCCCGGTGAACTCACCGTGGGCCCCGGCGGCGGGCTGCAGGCTCACCCCGGCAAACCCGGAGATCTCCTTGAGCGCTTCCTGCAAATTGTACATCAGCTCCAGGCTGCCCTGGACGGTTTCCTGCGGCTGCAGCGGGTGGACCTGGGTGAGGCCCTCGATCGTGGCGGCCTTCTCATTCACCCTGGGGTTGTATTTCATCGTGCACGAGCCCAGCGGGTAGAAATGCGTGTCGATGGAATAGTTTTTCTGCGAGAGGTGGGTGTAGTGGCGAACAAACTCCAGCTCGGAGACCTCAGGCAGGTTCACCTCTTCGCGGGTATAGCCCTCGGGGAGGGCGGCGGCCGGCACGTCCAGCTCCGGCAGGGTGTAGGCGCGGCGGCCCGGGGAAGACATCTCAAAGATCAAAGGTTCTGGTTCGAGTCTCATGGCTTCACCTCCGCCAGGGTTTTCAGGGCTGCCACCAGCCGGTCGATCTGCTGGCGGGAGTTCATTTCGGTCAAGCACACGAGCATCTGGTTGCGCGCCTGGGGGTAATCCTGCTCCAGGTCGTACCCGCCCAGGATGCCTTTTTCGAGCAGCGCAGCGTTTATCTCCGCTACCGGGCGAGGGCAGGCTACCACGAACTCATTGAAGAAATTCCCCGGGTTGAGCACCCGGTACCCCGCGAGCTGGCTGATCTCGGCCGCGGCATAGTGCGCTTTGTGATAGCACAGCTCGGCGACCGCCCGCAGCCCGGCCTTCCCCATGTACGCCATGTACATGGCGGCGGTCAGGGCAACCAGGCCCTGGTTGGTGCAGATGTTAGAGGTGGCTTTTTCGCGGCGGATGTGCTGCTCGCGGGTGGTGAGGGTCAGGACAAAGCCGCGCCGGCCCTCGGTATCCACGGTCTCGCCGACCAGCCGGCCGGGCATCTTGCGCACGTAGCTATCCCGGGTGGCGAAGATCCCCAGGTACGGGCCGCCGAAATTCAAACCGGCGCCCAGGGGCTGGCCTTCCGCCACCACGATGTCCGCCCCGTACCGGCCGGGCGGCACCAGCAGGCCCAGGCTGATGACCGGGACGGCGACTACCACCAGCAGCGCGCCGGCGGCGTGCACCCGCTCCGCCAGGCCTTCGACCGGCAGCAGGTCGCCGAAGAAGGTCGGGTTCTGGACGATCAGGCAGGCGGTATCCCCGTCGAGCCGGGCGAGCAGGTCCTCCAGGCTCGCGGACGGATCTTCGTCGCCGATCACCTGCGCCTGGCGGCCGGGCAGGTAGGTGCGCAGCACCTGGCGGTACTGGGGATGGATCGAGGGAGCAACCAGCACCTTGTGGCGCTTGCCGTTCGAGACGTTGATGGCCATGAGGGCAGCTTCGGCCATCGCCGTCGCCCCATCATAATGGCTGGCATTCACCACCTCCATCCCGGTCAGCTCGGCCGCCATGGACTGGTATTCGAAGATCGCCTGGAGCGTGCCCTGGCTGACCTCGGGCTGGTAGGGGGTGTAGGCGGTCAGGAACTCCCCGCGGCTGGTGAGGGCGGGGATGGCGGAGGGAACGAAATGGTTGTAGGCCCCGGCTCCCAGGAAGGTGGCGAAGCAGCCGGTGGATTTGTTTTTGAGCGCCAGCCCGTACAGCTCGTCCAGAATTTCCATCTCCGAGACGGCTTTGGGCAGCTTGAGCGGCGGGAAGCGGTAGGCGGACGGGACGTCGCTGAAGAGCGCTTCCACGCTCGGCGCGCCGATCTTTTCCAGCATGGCGCGCCGGTTTTCGTGTGTGGCGGGTAAATAGGCCATGCTCATTCTCCTTCTGACGCGCACAAAGCTTCGTAATCCGCCGGGGAGAGCAGCGTCTCCCAATCCCCCGGGTTTTCGGGCTCGAATTTCAAGAGCCAGCCCTGGTTGAAGGGGTCGGAGTTGATCACCTCCGGGGAAGAGGCGACGTCTTCATTGACCTCCCGGACGGTGCCGCTCACCGGCATCAACAGGTCAGAGGCGGCTTTTACCGATTCGAGGGCGCCCAGCGCGGCCCCTTGCTTGAACGGCTCCCCAACCCCCGGCAGCTCGACGTACACGATGTCGGAGAGGGATTCCTGGGCGTGGTCGGTAATCCCGTAGGTCCACAGCGTCCCCTCCTGCCGCACCCACTCGTGCGAGCGGGTATACCTGGCTTTCTCGTCAATTTTCATCGTCCTTTCTCCTCGTCTCTATTTGATTCCCGCGGGTTGGTCGCGAGATTATCATCCAAAGTTCATCCAAACGATCCCTTCCCGTTCGATTTACAGATCGTGCCATTCCGCCAGGTGCTTGCGGGTATTTTCCGGCACGACCTCGGCAGGATAGTAGCGGTCGTAGAAATCCACATCCAGGTGGTGGACGGTGATCATGGTTGGAAGCTGGATCGTATCCGCCAGGGCGGGGAACCTCCCATAGGTGTCGTAGACGTAATTGCAGAGGTCTTTCGATGCCTGTCTGGTTTCGGCGCGCAGCTGCCTGGACCCGGAAACCACCGCCTGCCAGTCTTTCAAGGGGGTCGTGCCGGAATAGGCGGCGGTCAGCAGCCCATCCGCGCCGTAGCGGATATCAAAAAACTCGTCGACCGCCTGATCCATGGTTTTATAGGGCGGGCAGAACCCCTCGAAGACGCCGTCCAACCCGACCGGGTTGGGCTGCCCATCCGCGTCTGTCTCGAAGCGGAAGCCGAGTCCCTGGGTGAAATGCGTCCCTCCCAGGACGACCGGCGCGGAAAGGCCGGTGACGATGCACCCCAGGCCGATCGCCTCGGCGGCCAGCATGATATTCTGGGAGATGTAGAAGCTCACCCCGCACTGGGGGATCAGCGTTGAATCGTCCAGGTGCCGGAGGGTTGTTTGCGCGCCGGTCAGGTACCCGCAGCGGACCCACTCCTCGATGCCGGCCCAGCGCTGGTAGCGCTCGTCGAAATACCTGGCTTTGCCGCGCTCGATCCCGGCGGTGATGTGGTTGATGTGCTCCACGCTCAGGTCGACGACCGGGAAGAAGACGGTCGATCCGGGCTTGTTATCGAACCAGCGGTTGGACCCAAGCGAAGCGGCTTTGGAAAAATCGGGCCGGGTGGGGCTGATGCGGTGCAGGCCCTGGCGGTAGGCCTCGAGGATCTTTTCGCGGTCCCCTTCGCCGGCGATTTCCACGACTTTTGTCGCATCCGGCGGCTCATAGGCATAGACGCCGCTGTCGTTGACGATGATCAGCAGCACGCGCTGGTCGTTGCAGGGGCTTGGGTGGCTGCGCCCGTTCCAGGAGGAATGCACCCCGGTGGACACCTGCCCTTCGCCCAGCGCAAAGCCGGTGACCCCGTGGCCGGCCCAGGCCAGCAGCGCGGTCTCCAGATCATCCAGGGGGAGGGCTGGTTTTTCGGAGGCGTAGCGAAAAGTGTCGTCCCGGGCGTACTGATATCCAAGCCCGAAGCGCCTGACCCTGCGCTGGGAAAGGGCCTGAAAGAGTGGAAATTCAAAAACCCGCTTGATTTTTTCTTCCGTGTTCATGTCTGTATTTTCTGAGCGAGATCCCCCGCGAATCAAAGCGCCTTTCTTTCAGATTTACTGCGGCGGGGGAAGTTCCCCCGGGCGAAAAGATCTAAACGTCATTGGCCTGCAGGTCCGAGATGGCGCCGTACAGCTCCGGCCGGCGGCCGGTGAACCGGGGAGCGCGCCGGCGGGCGGCGGTCAGGAGGTCCAGGTCGATGGAGCTCACCAGGATGCCCTCCCGGTCGTCCAGCTCGGCGAGGATGGCGCCGCGCGGATCCACCAGCATGCTGTGGCCGATAAAGCGCAGGTTCCCCTCGGGCCCGGTCCGGTTGACCCCGGCCACGAAGGCGATATTATCCAGCGCGCGCGATTGGAGCAGCCGGGGCCAGATATCCGCATCCTCCAGGATCCAGGCTGAGGGAGCCACGAGCAGCTCGGCGCCGCCCAGGCACAGGATGCGGGCGACCTCCGGAAAGCCGATATCCATGCAGATCATCGGGCCGACCCGGCCGAAGCGGGTATCGAAAACCCTGGGCAGCACGCCCGGACGGAAGTGCAGATTTTCCGTCGAGAACAGGTGCGACTTCGCGTACGTCCCCAGGATCTCCCCATCCGGGCCGCAGAAGACGATCGAGTTGTACAGCACGCCCGGGATGTGCCCTTTTTGAATAAAACCGGCGATGAGGTAGACGTTTTCCTGGCGGGAAAGCTGCGCCAGGCGCTGGATGGGCTGGTCTTCAGGCGTCACGGCCAGCTCGACCAGCCGGCTGCCGAGCAGCTCCTGGTGGTAGCCGGTGAGGATGAGCTCCGGAAAGATGACAAAATTGGCGCGCTGGGCGGCGGCCTCCCGGGTCATCCGGGCGATCTGATCCAGGTTTGCGTCTACGTCGCCCATCCTGGGCGCGAACTGGGCGAGGCCGAGGGTGACGGATCGGGTCATCGTTTCTCCTGAGGGTTCGGCGGGGGCTGCCGGCCGGGTTCAGGCCGGCGCCGCGCGCGCCACAGCGCAGCGGTCGGGAAAGACCTGGCTCGGCCAGATCAGCCGGCCATTTGCCGGCGCCCGCCCGGCAGTTGATCCGCGGTCGTCCCGCTCGAGCGCGGGGCAGGGCTCGCGCCGGGCCAGGAAGTATTGAGATGGCGGGCGGGCGAGGGACAGGGCAGCCTCCCTCACCCGCGCTGAGGAATTGAGGGTTACTTGATCTCAATTCCGGGCTTGGAGATCAGGCGCCCGGTGGAATCGTACTGCAGCTTTTCCAGGCGCGAGAGGGGCAGCCGGTCCAGATACCAGGATTTATTCCCGGTCATCACGAAGTCGGCTACGTCGCGCCCGATGGTCGGTGCCTCGATCACGCCGTTGCCGCCGGCGCCCGCGGCCAGGACGTAGCCTTCCACCGGGGTGGGGCCCAGCACGGGGAGGAAGTCCGGCGGTTCGGCGCGGTAGCCAACCCACTCGTTGACGACCGAGGCTTCCAGCAGGCGGGGATACTGCTCCATCAGCTGCTCGGTCAGGAACTCCCAGAAGTATTCGTCGGTTCCGCCGGTCATCGGCAGCTGGTCGGGGTCCCAGAACCCGGCGTGCTTGGGGTCGTTCAGGTCCATCGACTGGTGCGACTTGCAGATGAAGACGTTCGATTTATCCTTGCGGGCGTAGAAGCGCGGGTACTTGAGCACCGGGAATGGATAGCTCAGCTTTTCCGTCGGCTCGAGGATGAAAACTTCAGCCTTGGTGTGCCAGATGGGCAGGTCGACGCCCACCAGCTTGGCGACGTTGCGCACCCACGGACCGGAAGCGTCCACCACCACATCGAAGTCGAAGTGGCCTTTGCTGGTCTCTACCCCGGTTACCTTGTTGCCCTCCTTGCAGATCTCCGTCACCTTGGTGTTGATGTGGATCTGCACACCGCGCTCCCGCGCCAGCCGGGCGATGGTGTTGGCGGTCATGGTGGCGTCGAAGAACCCGTCGTCCGGGCACCAGCCGGCGCCGAGGATGCCTTCCAGGTTCAGATCGGGGATGATCTGGTGGATTTTATCGTGGTCGGTCCAGTACTCGGCCTGGTAGCCGGAGGCGAGCGTCAGCGCGACGGCCTGCTTGGTGTACATCTCGTATTCGCGGTAGGGGCAGACCATCAGCGTGCCGGTCTGCTCAAATCCGGTCGAGCCCGGCATTTGCTTTTCGAGGCCGGTATAGAATTTGAAACCGAACAGCCGGACGGACCAGAACTCGTGGGAAACCGAATCGTCGATGAGGCAGAAGGTTGCCGCGGACTTGGCGGTGGTGCCCGAGCCGATGCTGTTCTTCTCGAAGAGCGTCACGTCCGCGTCCGGGTACTGGCTGAGGAAGTACGCGGTAGCGCTGCCGATGATGCCGCCGCCGATGATGCCGATGCGTTTTTTCATGATATTCTCCTTTGGTGTTTAGGCTGTCCAGGTAGGCCGCAAGCCGCGCGCCCGGATGCGCTCGGAAAATGCGGGCAGGAACTCATACAGGTCGGCGACCACGCCGTAATCGGCCTGGTTGAAGATCGGCGCGCCCTCGTCGTTGTTGACCGCGGCAATCCGCTGCGAATCGCGGATGCCGACGAGATGCTGGACGGCGCCCGAGACGCCGACGCACAGGCACAGGTCCGGTTTGACTTTCTTTCCCGACAGCCCGAGCCACTCCGGGAACCAGTCGCGGTCGGAGGATACCGGGCGCGAGCAGCCCAGCTGCCCGCCGAGCAGCGAGGCGACGCTCTCTACCAGCGCCAGGTCCTCGCGCTGCTTTACCCCCTGGCCGACGTCGACCACGAAGCGAGCGTCTTCGAGGCTGGTCGCCCCGCGGACCTTCTCCCGGCTGCCGAGGACTTCGAGGCGGCCCTGCGGCTGCGCCAGCGGCAGGGATACCACCCGGGCGGTTTTCTCGACCTCCGCGGGTTTCGGAAAAACGCCCGGAGCGGAGGTCAGCACGACCAGGCCGGGGGTAAACTGGTAGGTTGCCATCCCGCTGCTGGCAAACAGCATGCATTGGGCCGTCGCCGCGCAGGTCGTTGGGTCGATCTGGAACCGCACCGTCCAGGGGGCATAGGCTGCGTCCAGTCGCTCCGCCAGCGACGCCGCGGCTTCCATGCCCACCTTGGTGGCGCCCATCAGGATGAACGCGGGCTGCGCCTGGCGGGCCACCTCGGCCAGCGCGTTCAGCAGCCGCTCAGGACTTTCGCCGGCGGCCGGGGGCACCGGGTAGACGAGATCCGCGCCCGCGCTGCCCAGAGACGCGGCTGCCGGGTCGCCCTCAAAGACGACCGCCGCCACCTGCCAGCCCAGCGCGTCCGCTTCCTGGCGAGCTTTTCCAAGCAGCTCGCGCAGCAGGGAGGCTTTCTCACTGAATACCAGAATCTGATTGGCGCTCATCGGGTTACGCGCCTCCTTTCAAGATCTTGTCCTCGACGAGGGCATCCACCAGCTTATCGGCCAGGACCGCTGCGCTCTGGCCTTTGAAGACCTGGCCTTTGCGGTGGACGACGATGCCAATCTGCGAGGAGGACGCCAGCCGGCTGTTTTTCGCGAGCTCTTCCGCGGAGAGTCCCAGCGGGTCGGCCGCGGTCCACAGGTTGACCGGCTTCTTCTTGGCCTTGATGGCGTCCATGAGGGTCGTCCGGCGGGGAGGAAAAGCCTCTTCGGCCACGCTGACGACGGCGGGCAGGTCGACCTGCACGGTCTGGATCGCGTCGTCCAGGTCCCGGTCGGCCTTCAGCTTGCCGCCTTCCAGGCTGAGCTGGCGGGCGTAAGAGACGAGCGGCAGGCCCAGCCGCTCGGCCAGGCGCGGGGCAACCTGGTAGGTGTAGCCGTCGTCGCTGGCGAAGCCTGCCATCAGCAGGTCGAAGGGGCCCAGCTTGCGGACGGCGGCTTCCAGGATGCGCACGACCGCCCCGGGCTCGCCTTTCCCGCCGAAGGGGTCTTCGATCAGGGTGACGTCGTCGGCTCCCATCGCCAGGACGTCTTTGAAGGAATCTTTTGCCGAGGCGGGGCCCAGGCACACGGCGGTCAGCGTGCCCCCGGCGGCTTCTTTCAGCCGGACGGCGGCTTCAATGGTGTTCTTATCGATGTTGCCGACCTTTTCCGGGACGCCCTCCAGGCGCAGCTGCGCCGTCGCCGGGTCCACCTTGATCTCAGCAACGTCCAAGGAAATTTTGATCAAAGCCAGGATTTTCACCCTATCACCTCCTCATCCATAGCGAAACAGGATCCCAAACCCGCCCTGGGGGTTCCGCCAGGTAATGCCGCCCTTGCCCCCGTTGTCGCAGGAGAGCTGGCAGGTGCCGCATTCCAGGCAGTTTTCATAGCGCACGGCAACGTGCTCGTCGACCCAGGTGTAGACTCCGGCCGGGCAGACAGTCAGGCAGGGCTTCAGGTCACACAGCTTGCAGCGCTCCCCATCCACCTGGATGTGGGACTGCTGCTCGTCGATCTCGTACTTATCCAGGCCGAGGCGGGCATCCAGCGACAGCTTGGGCGGGGTAGCCCCGCTTCCAGAGACCCTGTCAGATTGATGCGGGGAGGCCCCGGTTCCAGGGAAGCTATCAGATTGAAGCGGGGTCATAGCACCATCCCTTTGGAAATCTGCAGCAGGTCGCCGGCGAGCGTCAGCATGGAGGCCTTCCCCCGCAGGTGCTCGCGGAGCGATGCGAGGGCTTTTTTACCGGCGCGCGAGCCGGGAGCAAACAAATCTTCCATCACCTCGGCTGCCAGGTTGGGGTAGAGGTCGAAGAGGCGCCCGTTTTCGAGCAGCGGGTAGACGTCTTTGAAGGTTTCCCAGTCCTGGTAAATCGGGGACTGCTTGATGAAGCCGGTGTACCCGGAGAGGCCAGCTGCCGAGAAATCGCCCTTTTCGCGGGCAGCCAGAACGGCCCTGGCGGCGGCGGCGGCGGAAAGGATGGCGAAATCCATGCCGCGCAGGGTCAGGATGTTGTTCATCAGCAGCCGGGCCGCGCTGCCGGCGACCACGTACCCATCTCCGTACAGCCGGGAGGCGAGGTGGAAGCCGCCGCGGTGGACGGTCTGCGCGGAATACTCGACGACCTCACCGCCGGCGATCAGGCGCGCGACCAGCGGGTGAGCCTTGAACGCATCCAGCACCTGGTGGGGCTGCAGCTTGCTCTTGTAGAGCGAATCGATCTTGACCACCACCCCGAGGGAGAGCGAATCTTTGTTGGTGTAGAGAAAGCCGCCGCCCTCGATGCCGCAGGTGCTCCCGACCAGGGTATAGGCCATACCGGTCTCGGGGCTGCACTGGAAGCGCTCATCGATCACGCTGGGGGGCAGCGCAATCACCTCTTTTACGCCCAGCGAAACATCGTGCGGTTGGAAATCCTCGCGCAGCCCGGCGTTCTTCAGCAGCAGCGAGCGGGTGCCTTCGGCGACAACGACCACGTCGGCGGCGATCTCATCCGGACCCGCCTGGATCCCGGCCACGCGCCCGTTCTCCATCCGCAGGGCGTCAACGGTCACCCCGGTGATCAGCGCCGCGCCGGCTTCTTCGGCCTTGGAGGCCATCCAGGGGTCGAAACGGGCGCGCAGGACGCTGAAAGCGTTGTAGGGCGGTTCGGCGGAGGCCTGGCTGCGAAAATCCAGCCCGACCGAGCTGTTCTCCGCCAGCATCACCAGCCCGTGGCTGGTGATCGCCCGCTCGACGGGCGCCTCCGCCCAGAACTGGGGGTAAATATCCGCGATCAGTTTAGAGTAGATCAGACCGCCGGAGACGTTCTTGCTCCCTGCCGCAGCGCCGCGCTCCACGATGAGCACGTTCATGCCAGCCTGGGCCAGCAGCATCCCAGCTGTCGATCCAGCCGGTCCAGCGCCAATCACTACCGCGTCAAATTTTTCCATAGGCACCTGAAAAGGGAAGCTGTCCCCGCAGAGGGCGCGCCCCGCCCCGGTGTGCTTCCGGGAGAGACCCTGGGGTAAAACCAGAGAGAAGAATGGAGAAAAAAGAGAGCCCCAAAAGTCCGGTCAGGAATTTCTGGTCTTTCCTCTCAGTTTTCTCCGTTTCTTCTCCGCGATCTCCGCGCGCTCCGCGGTGATATA
>JAJYJF010000423.1 GCA_021796375.1 Chloroflexota bacterium
CCCGCCCTTCAACACGGTCTGGAACGAGGTCTCCATGGGGGCGAGCGTATCCATCGCGCAGGGCTTCCTGCGCAGCGGGGTGAAGACGCCGGTCATCGCTACCATCGGCGACTCGACCTTCTTCCACGCCGGGATGCCCGGACTGGTGAACGCGATCCAGCATGAGGCGGACATCACCTTGATCATCATGGATAACCTGTGGACGGCCATGACGGGGATGCAGGTCAACGCAGGAACCCCCAGCAGCTTCCAGGGGCCGGGGGCCGCGCGGGTGGATCTGGCGCGCATCATCCCCGCGCTGGGGGTGGAACACTTCTTCATGATCGACCCGTTCGATCTGGATACCTCGGCTCAGACGGTCCAGCTGGCCCTCAAGCTGCCCGGGGTGAAAGTCATCCTGGCGCGCCAGGAGTGCGCCATCCCCGCCGGCCGGCGCGAGACCGAGCGCGCCCCCATTCAGGTGGTGCCCGAAAACTGCAACCTGTGCAAGCTGTGCCTGATGATCACCGGCTGCTCGGCGCTTGGGATCGGCGATGGGACGGTCACGATCGACCCAGCGCTGTGCACGGCCTGCGGCCTGTGCATCGATACCTGCAATCGTGACGCGCTCGTGGAGGTGGGAGGATGAACTACGACGTTTACCTGGTAGGGGTTGGCGGGCAGGGGATCCTGACCATCGGCGAGGTGCTGGCCATGGCGGCCGAGAGGCGCGGCCTGCCGGTCAACTTTTTCCCCAGCCGCGGGATGGCCCAGCGCGGTGGGTTCGTCAAGGCGCAGCTGCGCCTGGGCCGCGACCGGGTTGGCCCGCAGATCCCCGAGCGCGGCGCCGATCTGGCGATCGCCATGGAGCTCTCTGAAGCCCTCAAGGCGATCCCTTTTGTCAGGCCGGGAGGAGATTTTATCCTGGTTGGGGACGTCTGGTCTCCGGCGGAGGTGACCCTGGGCAAAGCGCCCTACCCGAGCGCCGAATCGGTCAGCCAGGCGGTCACCGCGGCCGGGGCGCGCCTGACCTACCTGGATCCCGCCCGCCTGCCCGTGTTTGAAGGGAAGCCCGTCCCCGCCAACAGCTTCGTGCTGGGGACTACCCTGGCCCAGACGCCGCTCGGCAGCCTGTTCAAACCGGAAGAGATCGAGAGCATCCTGCGGGAGCGCTTCAAGCGCGCCGTGCCCATGAACCAGTTCGCCTTCCGCGCCGGGCTGCAGGCGGCGGCACAAAATACCGCCATCCCGGAATAGGGACTTGATATTGACCGGCGATTTTGCTATAATCTAATCATTGAAACACGGTTCCAATGAATGGAACAACGGATGGTCCACACCCAGGGAGGGTGCTTTCCATGCCCGAGAAAGAAATTAAGCTCACCCGTGGCGTTCCCCCCACCGAATCGTTCCCCATTCACCGCCTCGCCGACTGCGCAACCACCGCCCTCGAGCAGTTTGGGCCGGAGGTCCTCCAGTACGGCCCGGCCGGCGGGTTCCGGCCGCTGCAGGAAATGCTGGCCGCGCAGGCCGGCGTCTCCCCCGACCGGGTCATCATCGGGCAGGGCTCGCTCCTCCTGCAGGACTTCCTCGCCCGCCTGATGCTCCACCCGGGAGACCTGGCCTTCGTCGAGAATCCGACGTACGACCGCACCATCCTCTCCCTGCGGCGCCCGGGCTCGACCGTTGAGGGCATCCCGATGGAGCCGGATGGGATGGCGGTCGACGTCCTGGAAGCGCGCCTGCGCGGCGGCGCGCGGCCGGTGCTCCTCTACTCCATCCCCGATTTTCAGAACCCGACCGGGAGCGTGCTCTCGGAAGAAAAACGGCGCCGCGTGGTCGAGCTGGCTGAAACCTACAACTTCTGGGTCGTCGAAGACGTTCCCTACCGGCAGCTGCGCTACCGCGGGACCGATGTGCCGTCCTTCTTCGATCTGGCCCCCCAGCGAACGCTGCAGATGTCTTCTTTCAGCAAGCTGATCGGCCCGGGCCTGCGCGTGGGCTACCTGATCCTGCCGGACGCGCTGGCGAAGCGCTTCCTGGACTTCGTGGAAGAGGCCTACATCTGCCCGACGTACCTGGTGCAGGCCATGGTTTACGATTTTGCCCGCCGGGGCTGGCTGAAAGAGAACATTGGCTTCCTCAAATCGCTCTACCCGCCCCGCCTGGAGGCTGTTCTCGGCGCGCTGGACGAGCATTTCTGCGAGTTGGGCAGCTGGATCCGCCCGGAAGGCGGCTTTTTCATCGGGCTGACCCTCCACCGGCCGGTGACGCAGCCGGAGCTCGGCAGGCTTGCCCGCCAGTCCGGCCTGTGGATCCTGGACGGGCGCGATTTCCATACCGACGGCAGCGGCGGCAGCTTCATCCGACTGCCCTTCACCGCGCTCTCCCCGGACGATCTGCGCGAGGGGATCGCCCGCCTGGCAAAGGTCGTCCGCCAGGCGTCATAAGACCTGCCCCCCTTTCCCTGACTCCTCCCGCGCTCGAAGCGCTCCCCGAGGGAAGGGGGAAGAGTATCGCCAGAACTTCAACCGATTCGCCGATGAGCCGCAGCTCACGCTTCACCGTTCACGAATTTACCATCCCTTTTCCACGGAGACCCATATGCTTAACCTGACCGGAAAAGACATCCTCGAC
>JAJYJF010000022.1 GCA_021796375.1 Chloroflexota bacterium
ATGCTGAACGGGAAGTTTGGCGAGCGGTACGCCAAAATGGTCAACATGGCCTGGCTGTGGGCCCGCCTGCACTCGCGGACCACCCGGCTGGGGACCTTCGAGGGGGGCTTCCAGGCGTTCGCCGACCAGCTGGCTGACCGCCTGCGCCAGATGGGCGTGCGGATCTGCCTTTCGACGCCGGTCTCGCGCATCGCGCAAAACCCCGCGGGCGGGTTGGTGCTCGAAACCCCGGACGGGCCGGCGTCCTTCGATCAGGCCCTCGTCACGACATCGCCGGCCTTGCTGGCCCGCCTCGCGCCCGACCTCCCGCCGGATTACCTGAAAGGCTTGCAGTCGCTCGAGAGCATGGGTGCGGTGGTGACCGTCCTGGCGCTCAAGCACCAGCTCTCCCGGGAGGGCTACTACTGGTACAACCTCCCCAAATCGGCCGGTTTTCCCTTCCTGGCCTTGGTCGAGCACACCAACTTCCTCTCCCCGGAATACTTCGGCGGCGACCACATCGTCTACATCGGCGACTACCTGGAGTCATCCCACGAGTATTTCCGGCTCACCCCGGAGGAGCTCCTCGCCCGCTTCCTCCCCACCCTGACCCGCTTCAACCCGGATTTCAAACCGGATTGGGTGAGGAAATTCTGGGTTTTCCGCACGACATATGCCCAGCCCGTGCCGCTGGTCAACCATTCTCGGAACATCCCCACCATCCAGACCCCGCTCCCCGGGCTGTATTTCGCCAGCATGAGCCAGGTCTACCCGTGGGACCGCGGGACGAATTTTGCCGTCGAGATCGGCCGGAGGGCGGCCCGCCTGATGCAAGCGCAGCCCAGGTAGCCCGTCTCGACCCGGTCCGGTCCTGATTCCGATTCCTGTACGAACAACCCGCGGGAATCGGATTCTTTTTACCGCAATTTGAACATGCTTTCTATCGGCACATATCGATACTTTGTTCTATTTTTTGGCAGGTACCGCCATATATAGCGGTTTTCACACCCGGCGCTGCCCAGATCTGGCAAAAAGCGGCTAGGCGCGTTTTTCGGCGGCAGGTCCGGGGCTCGAAATGGTTCGTTAAGGGAAGGCCATCTTAAAAATTAAAGAATCTTTAGGGTACCGTAGGCCCTACCGCTTGTCCGGGGTTTTCCTTTTTGTTAGAATCATTCCACGGTGGGGGATAGATACTCCAATGGATGGAGGGGTTATGAACGCAGAGCAGGCCTGGCAAGCGGCCCTCGGGCAGCTGCAGATGGACCTCAGCAAGGCGGCCTTCGATACCTGGGTGCGCAGCTGCGAGTTCATCGGCTACGACGACGGGGTGTTCACCGTTGGCGTCCAGAACGCTTATGCCCGCGATTGGCTGGAAAGCCGGCTCTCCAGCACGGTTAATCGCATCCTGGCCGGGATTATGAACCGCCAGGTCAGCGTGCGCTTCACGGTCGGCCAGCGCGAGCCCGAAGCTGCCCCGGCGTCCGACCTGCCAGCCCCGCTGCCCATCGAAAACCCCTCGCCGCGCGGCGCCGGGAGCACCGTCAACCCGCGCTACACCTTCGAAAGCTTCGTCGTGGGTTCCTCCAACCGGCTGGCGCACGCAGCCTGCATGGCGGTGGCGGAAAGCCCCGCCCGCGCCTACAACCCGCTGTTCGTGTACGGCGGCGTGGGGCTTGGAAAAACCCACCTGCTGCACGCCATCGGCAACCGCTCGCGCCAGCTCGGGCTGCAGGTGCTGTACGTCTCCTCCGAGGAGTTCACCAACGATCTGGTGACGGCGATCCTCAAACACAATACCGAGGCATTCCGCGAGAAATACCGCCAGATCGATGTCTTGCTGGTCGACGACATCCAGTTCATCGCCGGAAAAGAATCCACCCAGGAAGAATTCTTCCACACGTTCAACACGCTGCACGGTCAGGATAAGCAGATCGTGATGAGCTCCGACCGGCCGCCCAGGGCCATGGTCACCCTCGAAGAGCGGCTGCGCTCCCGCTTCGATTGGGGCCTGACGGTTGACATCCAGCCGCCCGACCTGGAAACCCGGCTGGCGATCTTACGTTCGAAGGCGGAGCGAGCCGGGAAGTACGTCGCGGGGGATATCCTCGAGTCCATCGCCCGCATGGTCCAGTCGAACATCCGCGAGCTGGAAGGCGCCCTGACTCGGGTGCTGGCTTTCAGCGAGCTCTCCGGACTGCCGCTCAGCCCGCAGCTGGTCAGCTCCGCACTCGCCGACCTGCTGCCCCAGCGGCGCGAGATCAGCTCGGACCAGGTGGTCAGCCTGGTGGCCCGCACCTTCGGCCTGACCCCCGAGCGGCTCAAGAGCCGGGACCGCACTCAGGACGTGGCCCTGCCCCGCCAGATCGCGATGTACCTGCTGCGCGAAGAGGCCAACATCTCGCTCCCGCAGATCGGCGAAGCCCTGGGCGGGCGCGATCACACCACCGTGATGTACGCCTGCGACAAGGTGGCGGACATGCTCGAACGCGACGACCGCCTGCGCCGCCAGCTGGTCAGTATCCGCGACCAGCTCTACGGCCGCACCTCGCTGGCCGCCTGACCCGCCCCACCCCTGGCGGCGCGCAGCCGCACGACCGCCATATCTGGCGGTTGGCTCCCGGGATTCGTCACATTAATCTTTATATGTGCCCCTTATTGTGAAGGAACCATTGCAATTCTCAATAGTTTTACTATAATTATGGATATGTTCCCCCGGAAGTTAAGCTTGGCGGCCGGATTGCTTTTGGCCGTCTTAATCGGTGTCTGGGCGCCCGCCCAGGCGCAAAAAACGGATTCGCAGTATTTTCCGGCCACCGGCCACTGGGTTACCGGTGAGTTCCTGGCCTTCTACCAGAAAGCCAGCGATCCGCAGGTGGTCTACGGCTACCCGATCACCGACGCCTTCCAGGATCCGCTCACCGGCCTGACCGTGCAGTATTTCCAGCGCGCGCGCTTCGAGCTCCACATCGAAGCCCGCGAAGGCGACCGGGTGCAGCTGACCGCGCTGGGAACCCTGCTGTACGCGCCCGGAAAACCCGTTTCGCTCCCCCCCGATTCGGCCGCCTGCCAGTACTTCCCCCAGCAGAAGCACTCCCTGTGCTACGCCTTCCTGACCTTCTACAACCGCTACGGCGGCGAAGCCCAGTTCGGCGCCCCGATCTCGGATATCGAGGAGCAGGACAACATCTACGTCCAGTATTTCGAGCGCGCGCGCTTCGAATGGCATCCCGAGCTCTCGGAAGGGCAGCGCGTCTCGGTCACCGACTTGGGGCAAACTTATTTTGACCAGGTGGTGGATGACCGCTCGCTGCTCGAGCCCAAGCCGAGCAGCAACCTCCCGCAGTCCGCGATCCAGCTCCAGGCGCACGTTTTCACCGACCGGGCCGCGGTCTCCCCCAACGACAGCCAGACGCTCTACGTGGTCGTCCAGGACCAGTACCTCCGGGCGGTCCCGCTCGCCAACGTGGCGGTCACCATCCACTACCCGATCGGGGGCGAGGAACGCTACCGCCTGCCCCTGACGGACAAGGACGGCATCACCCGGTTTAATTTCAACGTCGGCAGCCAGCCGTACGATACGGTCACCACCGTCCAGGTCGAGGTCACCCAGGGCGGGCTGCAGGCGAAGACCGGCACCTGGTTCCGGATCTGGTGGTAAGCTGAGACCCAGACCGTTCGCCGGAGAAAGCAGGCCCCTGAGCGCTTCAGGGGCTTTTTGATTCATACGGGGGAGAAGGCCGGGACCGCGGTGGGCTGCCCGCGCCCTCGCAGCGAGCTGGTTTGGCGGGGGGGCTGCCCGCGCCCTCGCAGCGAGCTGGTTTGGCGGAGAGGGCTGCCTGCGCCCTCGCAGCGAGCTGGTTTGGCGGAGAGGGCTGCCTGCGCCCTCGCAGCGAACGAAGCGAGCGGAGAGGGTGGGATTCGAACCTGACGGCCGCAGGTAACGGTTTTATGGCTTCAACCGAATTTTCCTAGCGGAGAGGGCTGCTTGCGCCCTCGCAGCGAACGAAATGAGCGGAGAGGGTGGGATTCGAACCCACGGTGGACACAGGGTCCACAACGGTTTTCGAGACCGCCCCATTCAACCACTCTGGCACCTCTCCCCGAGCGCGGCAAAAATTATAACAGAAGATCGGCTGTAAGGCCACATCTTCGTGCAGCCGCGGGTAATCCACGCGGTCGATATCGTTCTTCATTCCGTTGCCTTGTTCAAGACGGCCAGGATCGCCTCTCCGTACTGCTGGAAGCGCCAGGGCGAGCTCGCCAGGATGCTCTCGACCTGCGGAAGCTGGCGCGGGTGCTGCTCGGCGAGCTGTTGGAGCAGGTCGCGCGGGAGCACAACGTCCGATTCAACCCCCATAGCCTGGGCGGTCCGTTTGCGCCAGTCGCGCAGCCCCTCCAGGCGGGCGAGGTAGCGCTCGTCCGGGCGGGGCGCCCGCTGGCGGCGCAGCGGCGGGGCAGCCAGGCCGCGCTGGACCGCCTCCAGCAAGCTGCCGGCGAAGCGCTCGGCCTGCCGGCGGCTCAGCGCGCCGGTCGACAGGAGCGCGTCCCGGTCCTGCGGGGCCGCCTGGGCGATTTCCACCAGCGGCTGGTTGCCGATGATTTTGAATGGCGGCTGGTTCGCGCGCTGCGCTTGCCGTTCGCGGAAGGCGACCAGCTCGCGGAGCACGGCAACCTGCTGCGGCGAGAGGTCCTGCACGCCCGAGATGCGCCAGACGGCCTCGACCGTGCTCGCCGGTTCTCCAGCCGCGGCGAGCCCATTGCTGTAGAAGCTCGCCATCCGCTGGAAGTCTTCCTGCGCCAGCTGCAGGCGGCCGGCGGCGGCCAGCTCCTCGTACAGCCGGTTGCGCAGCGGGAGCAGGTAATGCGTATCCAGCCGGGCGTAGGCGAGCTGCGCGGGCGGCAGGGGCCGCTGCGCCCAATCCGCCCGCTGGAAGCGCTTATCCACGCTGATCGAAAACTCCGCCTCCAGCATCGATCCCAGCCCCACCGCGTCCCGCCCGAGAATGCGCCCCGCCGACATCGTATCGAAGAGGTTGGCGAACTTGAATTGAAAGTCGCGCCGCAGGCAGATCAGGTCGTATTCCGCGGCGTGGAAGATCTTCTCGATGGTCGGGTCGGCGAACAGCGGCCCGAGCGGCGCGAGGTCGGCCAGCTGGATTGGGTCGACCAGGTAATCTTCTTCGGGGGTGGAGAACTGGATCAGGCAGACCTGCTCGCGGTAGGCGTGCAGGCTGTTGGATTCGGTATCCACCGAGACAGAATTCAGCTGGAGCAGCCTCTCCGCCAGGCGGGCCAGGTCTTGCGGCCGGTCCACCCAGATGGGAGGCTTTAACTCGGTCAGGCTCATACAGGAAATTATAACGTATTCCCGACCGCGGTTTGCGCGCCGGCATGGGAACCATTTCGATTATAATTTGTTAGGAATTAAAATCTTTGCGGGGGCAGCTGATGATTAAAATTACCATCACCTACTGCGCGGTCTGACATTACACACCCAAAGCCGTCAGTTTGACGGATGAGTTGCTGATTGAATTCGAGCCCGAAATTTCGCAGCTGAGCCTGGTCCCCTCGGATGACGGCCGCTTCGAGGTCGAAGTGGACGGAGACCTGGTTTACTCCAAGCTGCAGACGGGCCGGCATGCCGCGCCCGGCGAGGTGGCCGGACTGGTCCGCAAGAAGATCAAAGGTTAGAAAGGTTTTCCGTATCCGATGAAAAAGGGACGCGTTTTTTCCGGCGCCCGGCCAACCGGACGCCAGCATCTCGGCAACTACCTCGGCGCGATCCAGAACTACGTGGCCCTGCAGGAGGACTACGACTGCGTTTACTGCATCGTCGACCTGCACGCCCTGACCACCCTCGAGACCACCCTGGACCTGACCAGCAACACGTACGAGATGGCGCTGGACTGGCTCGCGGCCGGCCTGCGGCCGGATCAATCCATCATCTTTGTCCAGTCCCACGTCCCGCAGGTGACCGAGCTGCACACCATCCTGTCCATGGTCACGCCGATGGGCAAGCTGACCGACCTGCCGACCTTCAAAGAAAAGGTCCGCCAGCAGCCGCATAACGTCAACTATGGGCTGCTGGGCTACCCGGTGCTCATGGCCGCCGACATCGTGCTGTATAAAGCCAACCTCGTGCCGGTCGGCGTGGACCAGGCGCCGCACATAGAGTTCACCCGCGAGACGGTGCGCTCCTTCAACTACCGCTTCAAGACGGACGTGCTGATCGAGCCGGAGATGAAGGCGACCGAGTTCCCCAAGGTGATCGGGCTGGACGGCCAGCAGAAGATGAGCAAAAGCCTGAACAATCACATCGAGCTGGCGGCCACGCCGGAAGAGACGACCAAACTGGTGATGACCATGGTGACCGACCCGCAGCGCGTGCGCCGCACGGACCCGGGCAACCCGGACATCTGCAACGTCTTCGCCATGCACAGGGTGTTCTCGAGCGCCGAAGAGGTCGCGATGGTGAACGTCGAGTGCCGGCGAGCCGGCATCGGCTGCGTGGACTGCAAGAAGATGCTGGCGCGCAATATGAACGCCGCGCTCGGGCCTTTCCGCGAGCGGCGCGCCGCGCTGTCGCAGGACCCGCAGGCCGTCTGGGACGTGCTGCACGACGGCGCCCGCCGGGCGCGGGAGATCGCCGAGGCGACCATGGTCGAGGTCCGCGCGGCGGTCGGGCTGGCCAAGTAGGGCGGATGCGCGCCGTCCTCCAGCGGGTGATGTCCGGCCGGGTCAGCGTGGGGGGGCAGGCGGTGGCCGAGATCGGCCGCGGGCTGGTGATCCTGCTCGGCATCGGCCCGCAGGACGGCGAGGAGCAGGCGCGAGCCCTGGTGGATAAAATCGCCCACCTGAGGATCTTCGAAGACGATCAGGAAAAGATGAACCTCTCCGTGCTGGATGTGCGCGGAGAGGCGCTGGTTGTATCGCAGTTCACCCTGTACGCCGATACGCGCAGGGGCCGGCGGCCTTCCTTCACCGGCGCGGCGCTGCCTCCCCTGGCGGAGCCGCTCGTCGGGCGCTTCGCGGAGCTGCTGGCGGCGCAGGGCGTCCCCACCAGGCGGGGGGTGTTCGGCGCCCACATGCTGGTCGAGATCGCCAACGACGGCCCGGTGACGATCATTCTGGAAGAGTGATTGCGATTGTTAGCGGTAGGTAGCCGGGCACCTGGGAGATTGGGAATTGGAGAGCCGTGAATTGTGAAGAGTGAATCGTGAATCGTCCCTCCCTATCACCATTGGCAGGTCACGGTTCGCTATTCACTTCAAAATCCCCCAATCCCCTAATCACCGTTCACCAATCTTCAATCTCAAATCCTTTCCACCACGCCGCGTCCACCTGGACGGCGCAGGCGCCGGCGGAGAGCATTTCCCGGCCGTCCTGCCCGGCATACACGCCCCCGCTCCCAATCACCCGCAACCCCAGGCCGGCCGCTGCCGCGACCGCTTGCAGCGCGCCGGGGAGAAGCGCCGGCCCGTACAGGCGCCCGTGAATCAGGCGGCCTTCCGGCCCCGGCAGGGCGCCGCGCGGCGCCGCCAGGCTGACCAGTCCCGCGCCCGCCCGCTGGAGCGCCGGGCCCAGATCCACGACCCGGTCGGGCGGGAGGGAGGCGATCACCGCCAGCTCTCCCCGCGCGGCCTGGTAGAAGCGGGCCGCCTGGTCCGGGGAGATCTCCGGATGCAGTCCGACCTCGATGCCGGAGACCCCCTCCAGCCCTTCCAGGCGCCGGACCATGCGTGCCAGCTCCTCGGGCTGGCTGGCGATCAGGTGGACGATGACCGGCATGCCCATGCGCGCCCAGCGGAAGGCATGCGCCCGCAGCACGGATCGAAACCCCGGGTTGGGCAGGCCGGTGTGCAGCAAAAAACCGCCCGGGAAGGGCACCAGGCAGCGGTTCTCGGCCGGGCGGCGCGGGGCAAGGCTGACCGGGTTGGTGAAAAAGGCCCCCAGCCGGTCCGGGTCGACGGCCCCGCGGCCGGGGAGCGAAAATCCCAGGCTGCCCGCCGCGTTCAGGAGCGGGGTAGAAAACTCCAGCCCAGGCGCCGGCGAGACCTCATCTTCAAAGCTCGCCGATCTGCCGATCTCCTTCTCTCCGCATCCCCTGTTCACCCTTCACCAAATCCTTTTTCGATGCCCATCCCGGCGTCCTTCACCCACTGCGCCAGGGGATCCGGGCTTTCCCCGGCCGGGGCCATGCGCGGCGCCGGCTCAAGCCCGTCACCCTGCGGCAGGGCCAGATGGATGCCAAAATAAGACGGGAGGTCCGGCTCACCATTCCAGTTCATCCAGATCGAAAACCGGGCCGTCGCGGCAGGCGTAGCGGTAGCCGCGGCGGGCGCGGACCGCGCAGGCCCCGCATTCCGCCATCCCCCCGCACGGGAGGGGAACGTCGACCAGCACCTGGGCCGGGAAGGGCAGCCGCTTCCCGGCGCCCCATCCCAGCAGGGAGCGCAGCCCGGCCAGCCCGCCCGGAGACGCCGCCAGGGCCAGGGCATCGGCCCACCCGAGCGCCTCGGGCAGCGATTCGAGGGGCGCGACCTCCAGCGCGTTCGGCCAGCGGTCCAGGGCGCCTTCCAATCCGCCGGAGAACAGGATGGCCGCGCATCCGCGCGAGATCGCGGTGGTGATGGCCGGGCGCAGCCTGGCGGGGCTTCCATCCAGACAGGCAAACGCTGCCCGGCGGGCCGCCTCCGGGAGCGCAAAGCCGCGCCCCAGCGGGCCGTTCAGCGCGAGGACGCTTCCCGGCAACCATGCCCGCGGCAGTCCCGGGCCGGCGCTGAAGCCGTCACGTTCGATGGCGGTGGGGAAGAGGCGGTAGGGCAGCGCTGCGGCGCGGTCGGCCGGGTCGCTGGCTAGCACGTACTGCCCGGGAGCCGGGACGCCCGGCGCGGGGCACTGAATCCGGGCAGCCAGCTCCCCGTTCTCCTCCCACACCCCGGTAATTTTCCCCATGCTGCGGCCCATACGCGAAGCAATCCTAGCATGAACGGCGCGAGAAGGCAACTGGCGAAATGGGGGAAGCGTGATGCGTGGTCAGTGAATAGTGAATCGTCCTTCCCAATCACCAATCACTACTCACTCTTCACGCTTGCCGGTACAATAAGGGACAGAATGAGCGAACCTATCCAATCGACTTCCGGGCGGCAGATCCGTCTGACCAGCCTGTCCAGCTGTGCTGGCTGAGCGTCCAAGCTAAGCGCGGAAGCGCTGGCGCAGGTCCTGCGCCCGGTACAAAACCTGTATGCCCCCGAAGACTATCCCGACCTGCTCGTCGGGCTTGGGTCTCCGGACGATGCTGCCGTCTGGCGGCTGGACGGCGAGCGCGCGCTGGTGGTGACCACCGACTTTTTCACCCCGGTGGTGGACGATCCTTACGATTACGGCGCGATTGCCGCGGCCAACAGCCTCTCGGACGTGTACGCCATGGGAGGGAAACCTTTCCTGGCGCTGAACATCGCCGCCCTGCCGGTGGATTTGCCGGCCGAGATCGCGGGCGAAATCATGCGCGGCGGGGCGGAGAAAGCGCGCCAGGCCGGGGTGGTGATCGCCGGCGGCCACACGGTCCAGGATAAGGAGCCCAAGTACGGGCTGGTGGTGGTGGGGATGGCCGACCCGGGGAGGATGATCACCAAAGCCGGGGCGCGCCCCGGAGACCGCCTGGTGATGACCAAGCCGCTGGGCTTCGGGGTCACCACCACGGCGCTCAAGCGCGGCCAGGCGGCGGCCGCCGACGTGGCGGATGCCGTGCGCTGGATGGTGGCGCTGAACGACCGCGCCTCGTCGCTGGCGCTGTCCTGCGGCGTGCGCAGCGGCACGGACGTGACCGGGTACAGCCTGCTCGGACACGGCCTTGAAATGGCGCGGGCCTCCGGAGTGGGGCTGCGCCTGGCGATGCGGCGCATCCCCTTCCTGGCCGGCGCGGCGCGCTACGCGCAGCTGGGAGCATTCCCGGGCGGCACGATCGAAAACCAGGCGTTTTTCAGCCCCGACGTGCGCTTTGACCCGGCGATCGATGACCGCCAGCAGCTGCTGCTCTTCGACACGCAGACCAGCGGCGGGCTGCTGCTGGCCGTCCCGGGCAGCGCCCTGGCAGACCTGAAAGAACGGGCTGCCCGGATGGACCAGCCGGTCTGGGAGATCGGCGAGGTCGTCCCGGGCAGCGGCATCGAGGTAGTGCTGGAGTAGCCCATACCCCCGCACGGGAACCCATCATGAACGAAAGGCACACGCCTCTCCCCCCGCCAGGCGACGGCCGCGCTTCGCGCGCCGATGAACCGGCGCTTGCCCGCCTGTGGGAAGCCATCGTCGAGCTCGGGCTGGACGAGGTCGTGCAGCGAATCGGCACGGGGATCCTCTCCCTGGCGCTGTTCCTGGTCGTGATCTGGGTGATGAGCCGGTTTTACATCCAGGGCCCGGCGCGCCTGCCGGATGTCATCGCCTTCTCCCCGATCCTCCCGACCGCCACGCCGGAGCTGATCCCCACCCCGGACGGCCTGAGCCTGGCCTCCCTGCCCGCAGCGGGCATCTCGCGCCAGGCGCTGATGCACACCAATATGCCCTCCCGGCCGCGGTCCGAAATTGAGCAATATACCGTCCAGACCGGGGATACGATCTTCGGGATCGCCGCGCAGTTCAACCTGCTCCCGCAGACGATCCTGTGGAGCAACTTCGACGTGCTGGCCGATGACCCCGGGCGGCTGCTGCCCGGACAGGTGCTGAACATCCTGCCCGTGGATGGGGTTCTCTACCAGTGGCGGGAAGGGGATGGGCTGAACGCGGTGGCGAAGTTTTTCAGCGTCAGCCCGGAGGATATCATCGACTGGCCGGGCAACCATCTCAACCGGGCCGCGCTGGGCGATCTTTCCAAGCCGAATATCCCCGCGAAAACCGAGCTGGTGATCCCCGGCGGCACGCGGCCGTTCACCGCCTGGACGGCCGCGCGCGTGGTGCGGACCGATCCGTCCGCCGGGAAATCGATCGGCGCGGGAGCCTGCTCCAAGGTGGTCGAGGGTGCGATCGGAAGCGGCAAATTCATCTGGCCGGTGACCGACCATACCATCTCCGGCAGCGGCTACAGCCCGGAGATCAACTACCCGGCGGTCGATATCGGCAGGCAGGCGGGCAGCCCGGTCTTCGCCGCCGATAACGGGGTGGTCGTCTACGCCGGGGACAGCAGCCCCGCGTACGGGAACCTGGTGATCATCGACCACGGCGACGGGTGGCAGTCGCTCTACGCTCACCTGGGCGCGATCGCCGTGACCTGCGGCCAGAGCCTGGCCCAGGGAGCCCAGATCGGCACCGTCGGAACGTCTGGGACCCCCGCCACACCCTACCTGCTCTTCGAGCTGCGCAGCGATACCCAGGGAACCGTGAACCCGCTCGACTTCCTCCCTTAGGAGCACCATGATCCTGACCGTGACCGCCAACTCAGCGCTGGATAAAGTGATTTTCATTGAGGAGTTCATCCCCACCACCGACATGCGCTCGCGCTGGATGGTCGAGAGCGTGGGAGGAAAGGGCTTCGATACCTCCGTGGTGCTGAAATCGATGGGCATCGACACCCTGGCGCTCGGGATCATGGCCGGCTTCACCGGAAAACAGCTGGAGCGGGTGCTCGAACGCTACGGGTTCCCGCTCGACTTGGTCTGGGTGGATGGCGAAACCCGGGTGGCGAACGTGATCGTCGAGACCCTTCACTACCGCCAGAGCCACGTCACCTCTCCGGGGTACCCGGCATCGGAGGTGGCAGCCGCAGAGCTGTCCCGCCGCTTCTGCGCCCACCTGCCCGGCGCCAGCTGGGCTGTCGCCGGGGGATCGCTGCCCGAGGGGATCCGGCCTGATTTTTACGCCCGCCTGATCGAGCTGGCGAATCAGGCAGGAAAACCGTTCCTGCTGGACTGCGCCGGGGAGCCCATGCGGCTGGCGGCGGCCGCCAGGCCGGCCGTGATGAAGATGAACCGGTCCGAGCTCGGCCAGACGTTTGGGGTCCGGGCGGGTGGGGTGGAAGAGCTGGCTGCTGCGATCCGCGATTTTCGCGCCGCGCGAGACCTGCCGGCGCTGGTCGTCACCTGCGGGAAGGATGGGCTGCTCGCGTCGACCCCCGAGGGCGAGTTCCTGGCGGCCAGTCCCCCGCAGGAGGAAATCAATTCCGCCGGCGCAGGCGACGCCGCTTCCGCGGCCATCCCCTGGCGCCTCTCGCTGGGCGAGCCCTGGCCGGAAGCCCTGCGCTGGGGGGCGGCGGTCAGCGCGGCAGTGGTGCTCACCCCGGGGACGGCGGACTGCAGCCCCGCCGACGTGGCGCGCATCCTGCCGGATACGCGGGTCCGGCGGCTCTGAGGTGACCCCGAATGGAGGCGAGCGCGGTAAATACAGGGTCCGAGTGCCGGCGCTGGAGGCTCGAAGCCGGGGGATCTTTTCCAGCGGGCGCGGGGTGGTGCACCCGGAGCGCACCGGCTCAGACAGCCTTTCCACGGGGCGGCCCGATTTGCGGTTAAGCCAGGCTGGGGCGGGGGGTTGATTCATCCATGGCAGAGATCCGCATCACCGGCCTGGTGCGCTTGATGCGCTGGGCGCGGGCGCAGCTGGAAGCCGGGATCCCGCCGGAGCAGGCGCAGCCATTTCGCCAGGTGATCCAGAAGGCGCTCGCCCAGCTGGACGGCGCCCTCCGCGATCACCGCGCGACGCCCGCCAGCCTCCCCAGGCCGTCTCGAGAAGCCTACGCCTTCCTCAAGGATATCGACCTGCAGCGCCTCCCGGCCCGGCAGCCGGCCCGGGCGCGGGTAAAAAATACCCCCCTCACCCTCAGCCAGGCGGTTCTGGAGGAGATGACCGCCAGGCTGCCGGCCCTGCGCGGCCCGGACCGCGCTCCGGCGGAGGAACAGCTCTACCAGAAGATCCTCGCGGCAGGGGAAGCCGCCAGAAAGTGCCTGACCCCCGCGAGCGGCGCGCC
>JAJYJF010000023.1 GCA_021796375.1 Chloroflexota bacterium
TATATCACCGCGGAGCGCGCGGAGATCGCGGAGAAGAAACGGAGAAAACTGAGAGGAAAGACCAGAAATTCCTGACCGGACTTTTGGGGCTCTCTTTTTTCTCCATTCTTCTCTCTGGTTTTACCCCTGGGTCTCTCCCGGAAGGATACCGGGAGTCTCCCGGAACAATGTCCTCCCAATTTAGATATCTATCGAAGGATGCCTTCCCATCCAGGGGTCTGTGTTTTGGGAAGGCACCCGGATCCAATCCCGGTGGTGCGAAAAGAGCAAGATCTAAATCCCCGGCGGAAAACCCGTCCGCGGCCACGCGAAATATCTTCCATTCGGGGCTGAAGCCCCATATAATTAGTTGAAATAAATCTTCAAAGAATTTCAACCTGAACAGGGTTATTCCGCCGCCTGGCCTGAGAACCCGGTTTTTGCGTTCTGACGGCTGACGAAACCGATTGCCAGGCCGGGCGTGCTGGATGGATGTATGAGAGGACCCTCCCGGCACCCCGATCTCCCCCCGGATTGTCAGCCGCGGGCTTCCTGCATTCTTAGCGCGCCCGGGAATGCTCGGGCCGGCGGGACGCGTCAGGCAGGAAAGTGAGTGTTTCCAGGAGCGGACAGGGAAAGAGCTCAGCATGAAAAATTCCATTCGGTCGGATGTGGATCAGCGCGAGAGACGCTCGAAAAATAGGGCAGCTGCGGATCCTGGCCTGGCTGTAGCCGGCCAGATTCAGGCGGCAAGAAAAGCTCAGGGGGCGATCGATTACGAGGCGGCGGTCCGGCGCTATTCCCGCGCGCTCGACCTGCTGCGCAAGCTGCCCAGCCCGGATCCGACCCTGGAGTGCGAGGCGCTGGCCGGCCGGGCGGAATGCTTCGAATACCTGGGGCGGGGCGCGGACCAGGCGGCCGATCTTGAGACGCTGGCCTCGTGCTACGCCAGGCTTGGCGACCTGCCGCGGCAGGTTGAGACCCTCCTGTTCTGGTCTGAAAATGCACTCAATGGGGGAAAAATCGACCAGATGCAGCTCCTCCTCCAGGAAGCAACCCGCCTGGTTCAGGAAGCGAAGAACCTGACGGACTCGGAGCGCTGCAGGCTGGAAGCTCGCTGCCTGCTTTTTTCGGGGCGTACGAAAATACATTTTTCCGATGACCTCACTCTCGTCCTGGCAGAAACAGAAACTGCTTTAAAGCTGCTTCAGGACGTCGACGATCCGTTTGCGAAAATCCTGGCCTACGAGGGGAAGGCAGCGGCACTGGCTTCCATGGGGAGGGAGGAGGAGGCCCAGCACTACTTCCGGCAGGCGCTCGAAATTGCGCGCCAAACCGGTCTAAAAAAAGAGGAAGCCAAATTGCTGTCGGATATCTCGATCACAGCCACTGACCGGGCCAGGGTGCGCTTCTACAATGACCAGGCGACAGCGATTTACCGGGAGATTGGTTACCGCCGGGGCTTAAATGTCATGGGCAATAATGGGGGAGTCCTGTACTGGAACCTGGGGTTATACGCCCGGGCGTATCGCTATGCTCTCGATTCGATGCAGCATGGCCGGAAACTCAACCTCCAGTATTTGTTGTGCCGCGGCCTGGAAACCTTAGGGCGCATCCAGATCGACCTGGGGGATCTGGCTGGGAGCCGGGCAACGCTCCTGGAGGGAATGGCGGTCTCGAAAAGCATGCTGAATTTCCAGATGGAGGCTGCCTACCAGGCTCAGCTGGGCAGGGTGGCGCTGGAAGAAGGCCGGGTGGACGAGGCGATCGAATTATTGGAGGCAGGGAGCAGTTATTACACGAAAGGCGATGTCAATGGAGGTGAAGGGGCTTTCGTTCTGGCCATGCTCAGCCTCGCCTATCTGGCAAAAGGCGACTGGCCAGCGGCAGACCGCGCCAGCCAGAAATCGGTAGCGCTTTTTGAGACGATCGGCGACCACGGCAGCGAGTTCAACCCGCAGGATGCCTGGTGGGCGCGCTACCGGGTTCTGCAGGCGAAATGCGGCGAGATCCTAGCGGAGGAGTGCTGGAAGGTCCTCGACCGCGCTCACGACCTGGTTTTCTCCACCATCGCCAACCTGAGCGACTCCGGGCTGCGGCGCAACTATTTAAACAAGGTGAAGATAAACCGCGAGATTCTGGTCGAATGGGCGCGCCAGGCTCAACTGCGCGGAATGCCGGTGGAGGAGCCGCAGATCCCGGCTGCCGGGGTCCAGGGTGAAAGCGAGCAGCAGAGCCAGTTCAAACGCATCCTTGAGATCAGCGTTCGCATGAACGAGAAGCGCAGCCTGAGCGCCCTGCTGGATTTCATCATGGAAGAGCTGGTCGAGCTTACCGGCGCCGAGCGAGCGGTGATGGCACTGGTCGAAGAAGAAAAAGCCCCCCGCGTGGTAACCCAGGGCGTCCCCAGGAAAAACCTGCGCGACATGAAAGCGCGGGCCGAGAGCCTTCTGGAGGGGATGTCCTTATCCCGGCAGCCGTTGTTCAAGGAGGAGACCGCGAAGGGAGATCGCCTGGACGATCCGCTCCTGCTGCGCCAGCGCTCATGGATGGCCGTCCCGCTCATCGCGCGCGGGCAGCTCACCGGGTTGATCTACGCCGATACCCGCGCGGTCTACGGCCGGTTCAACCCGGCCGAACTCGACCTGCTCAACGTCTTTGCCAACCAGGCCGCGACCGCGCTCGAGAACGCCCGCTGGAGCCGGACGCTGGAAGAGCGCGTCCAACAGCGCACGGGGGAGCTGAAAACCGCGAATGCCCACCTCGAACAGCGCAATAACGAGCTGCAGATCATCAACTCCATCCAGCAGGGGCTGGCGGCAGAACTGGACTTCCAGGCGATCGTCGACCTGGTCGGCGATAAACTCAGCGAGGTGCTGCACACCGATAACTTGGGGATCCGCTGGTACGACGAAAAAACCAGCCTGGTCCATTACCTGTACGATTTTGAACACGGCCGGCGTCTGATCATCCCACCAGCACCGGCAAGTCATGGAGGCCTGTTTACCCAGTTAGCCATTGACCGGCAGCCGGTTGTATTCAACAACGCCGAAGAACTGGCGAACCGGGGGAGGATCGTGCCGGGGACGGATCTCAGTAAATCCGTGGTGGATGTCCCCATCATCAGCGGCGACCGGTTCATCGGCATGATCCACGATGAGAATTTCGAGCGCGAGTACGCTTACGGTGAATCGGAGCTGCGGCTGCTGACCACCATCGCGGCTTCGCTGGGCACCGCGCTGGAAAACGCACGTCTCTTCGCTGAGACCCAACGGCTGCTGAAGGAGACCGAGCAGCGCAACGCCGAGCTGCAGCTGATCAATTCCATCCAGGAGGGGCTGGCTGCCAGGCTGGACTTCCAATCGATCGTCGATCTGGTTGGCGACCGGCTGTGCGAGGTGTTCCAGACGGGTGACCTGAGCATCAACTGGTACGATGAACGGACTAATCTGGTTCACTACCTGTATAACCGGGAACACGGGAAGCGGTTTTCGATTGAACCGATTCCACCGCTGGCGGGTGGGTCGTTTAAGACCATGAGACTGACCCGGCAGCTGATCGTCTGGAACACGCTTGCCGAAGGCGATGAAGCCGCAGGGCCCACCATCCCGGGGACGGATGCCAGCAAGTCCGGCATTCGCCTGCCGATCATTAGCAGCGATCGGGTGCTTGGTGCGATCACGCTGGAGAATTTTGAGCGCGAGCATGCATTTGGCGAGCCGGAAATCAGGCTGCTGACGACCATTGCCGGGTCGCTGGGCGCCGCGCTGCAGAACGCCTATCTCTTCAACGAGACCCAGCGGCTGCTGAAGGAGACCGAGCAGCGCAACAACGAGTTGCAGCTGATCACCTCCATCCAGCAGGGGCTGGCTGCCAAACTGGACTTCCAGGCCATCGTGGACCTGGTCGGGGACAAACTGCGCGAGGTGTTCCAGACCCAGGATTTGGCCATTACCTGGATTGACGAAAAGACAGGGCTGACCCATCCCCTTTACCTGTACGAGCACGGCACGCGTCTGTTTATAAAAGCCTGGATGCACCGGCCCGGTGGGGCTTTTGAGGTGATGACAAGGACCCACAAGCCGGTAAATATCAAAAACGGGGCTGATTTCGGGCGATACAACATTGAGGTTATACCTGGAACCGACACAAGCCAATCGGCAATTTTCGTCCCCATCATCAGCAGCGACCGCGTGCTGGGCGCCCTCCAGCTCGAGAATTTTGAACGCCAGAACGCCTTCGGCGAGTCCGACGAGCGCCTCCTGACGACCATCGCCGGCTCGCTGGGTTCGGCACTGCAGAATGCTTACCTGTTCAGTGAGACCGACCGGCTGCTGAAGGAGACCGAGCAGCGCAACAACGAGCTGCAGCTGATCACCTCCATCCAGCAGGGGCTGGCTGCCAGGCTGGACTTCCAATCCATCGTGGACCTGGTCGGGGACCGGCTGAGGGAGGTATTCAGGACAGGCGACCTGGCGATCGATTGGTATGAAGAAAAAGCCAACAAGATCCACTGCCTCTACGGGTATGAGCACGGGGAACGGTTTACGCTCCCACCGATGACGCCGCAGCCGGGGGGACCTTTCGAGATGCTGATTAAAAGCCGCCAGGCGCTGACAATAAACACGCAAGCAGATATACCAGCGCTCGGTTTTTTGACCTTGCCGGGCACCGATACGCCCAAATCCACGATCTTCCTGCCCATCATCAGCGGCGACCGCGTGCTGGGAACGCTCAGCCTCGAAGATTTCGAACGCGAAAACGCCTATGGGGAAGCGGAGGTGCGCCTGCTGACCACCATCGCGGGCACGCTTGGGTCGGCGCTGCAGAATGCCTACTTGTTTAATGAAACCGGGCGCCTGCTCGAAGAAAGCCGGCAGAGGGCGTCGGAGCTCGCTATCTTAAACGACGTTGGCGTGGCGATGTCTCAGCAGCTGGACGTCGATACCATCATCCGGGTGGTCGGTGACAAGACCCGCAGCATCTTTGACGCCGATTCGGTGCTTGTCATGCTGCTGGATCAAAAGACGGATATGATCCACGTTCCGTATGAATATGACAAGAATGAAGGCGGATTCATCGAGCATGTCGAGCCTTTTCCCCTGGGCGCCGGGGTGGCATCAAAAGTCATCACATCCCGGCAGCCATTGATCTTGGGAACGCTCGAAGAAGAGATCGCCAGCGGCGCGTATTTCCCACCTGAAATCATCGAACGTGGAACTGGATTTTTCAGCCAATCGTGGCTAGGCGTGCCGGTCATCGCGAAAGGCGAGCCCCTGGGCCTGATCGCCCTGGCAGATGCCCGCCCGAATGCGTTCAACGAGAATCACCAGCGGTTGTTGGAAACGCTTTCATCCAATATGAGCGTCGCTATCGAGAATGCCCGCCTTTTCCAGGAGACGCGGCGCCTGCTCGAGGAAAGCCAGCAGCGGGCGAACCAGATGGCTGCCCTGGCCGAAGCCGGCCGTGAGATTTCCGCCACGCTCAACCTGCAGGCAGTCCTCGAGCGCATCGCGAACCAGGCCCATACTGCTTGTTCCGCGCGCGATACGCTCATCCGCCTGGCCGGCGAGGATGGGAAGGTCTTCCGCACCATCGTGGCCATCGGCGATTATGCGGAGCAGTTCAAGGCCGATGAAATCGTGCTGGGCGAAGGCATCACCGGGAATATCGCCGAGACGGGCGTGGCCGAGATCGTCGACAACCTCAGCCTGGACCCGCGCGGCGTCCACGTCCCCGGCACCCCCGAGGTGGAGGAAGAAGCGGAAACGCTGATGTGCGCGCCGCTCGTCAGTCGCGGGCGGACGATCGGGCTGATGTCGCTCTACCGCTCCGCGAGGGATGGGCTCTTCACCCCGGTGGACCTGGACTTCATGCAGGGGCTCGCGCGCCAGGCTGCCATCGCCATCGAGAACGCGCGCCTCTTCGAGGAGACCCAAAAGGCCAAAGATGAGGCCGAATCCGCTACCCAGGCGAAAAGCGACTTCCTCGCCACGATGAGCCATGAAATCCGCACCCCGATGAACGCCATCATCGGCATGAGCGGGCTGCTGCTCAACACGCCGCTCACCGACGAGCAGCGCGAGTTCGCCGATATCATCCGCACCAGCGGTGACGCCCTGCTCACCATCATCGACGATATCCTGGACTTCTCGAAGATCGAAGCCGGCAGGCTGGAGCTCGAGGTTGCACCCTTTGACCTGCGCGGCTGCATGGAGGGGGCCCTGGACCTGCTGGCCACCCGGGCTGCCGAGAAGAAGCTGGACCTGGCGATGGTCATCGCGCCCGAAACGCCGCCGGTGATCCTTGGCGATGTGACCCGCCTGCGCCAGGTGTTCCTCAACCTGCTCAACAACGCGGTCAAATTCACCGAGCAGGGCGAGGTGGTCCTCTCCGTCGGCCTCGAAAATGCCGGCGGCGGGGATGAGGCGGGGAGCGCCTGCAGGCTGCATTTCTCGGTGCGGGATACGGGGATTGGCATCCCGTCCGACCGCATGGACCGTCTGTTCAAATCCTTCAGCCAGGTGGATGCTTCGACCACCCGGCGCTACGGCGGCACCGGGCTGGGGCTGGCGATCAGCAAGCGCTTGAGCGAGATGATGGGCGGGACCATGTGGGCCGAAAGCCCCGGGATACCCGGCCAGGGCTCCACGTTCCACTTTACCATCCGGGCCGAAACCGCGCCCGCCATCGCGAAGCGGCCGGAGCTCGGCCGGGAGCAGACCTACCTGGCGGGCAAGCGGCTACTGATCGTCGACGACAACCCGACCAACCGCCGCATCATCTCCCTGCAGACGAGGGACTGGGGGATGATCGCGCGCGAGACCGGCTCTCCGCGCGAGGCGCTCGGCTGGGTGCAGCGCGGGGACCCGTTCGATCTGGCCGTCCTGGACATGCACATGCCCGAGATGGACGGTCTCGCGCTCGCCCGGGAGATCCGCAAGGCGCGCAGCGGCGGCCCGCTGCCGCTGGTCATGCTGTCGTCGGTGGGCAAGCGGGATGCCGCCGCGGAAGAGATCCAGTGGGCGGCTTATCTCACCAAGCCGATCAAGCAGTCGCAGCTGTTCGACGTTCTTGCCGGCATTTTCTCGGCGGAACAGACTGCCAGAGCGCCTCAGCCAGCCGCCGCGAGCCTGCAGATCGACGCGGGGATGGGCAAGCGCCTGCCGCTGGCAATCCTGCTCGCCGAGGACAACCCGGTCAACCAGAAGCTGGCCCTGCGACTGCTGGCCCAGATGGGCTACGAGGCAGACGTTGCCGCCAACGGCGTCCAGGCCGTGGAAGCGGTCGGCAAAAAGGACTACGACGTGGTCTTGATGGACGTGCAGATGCCGGAGATGGACGGGCTGGAGGCGTCCCGGCAGATCTGCGCTACCTGGCCGCGCGGGATGCGCCCGCGCATCATCGCGATGACCGCCAACGCGATGCAGGGAGACCGCGAGATCTGCCTGGCAGCCGGAATGGATGATTACATCAGCAAGCCGATCCGCCACGAGCAGCTGGCGGCTGCCCTGAATAAGTCCCGGCTGCCGAGCCAGGGTGCTTAATGGAGATGAATGATGAGCGAGCGATTGATTGACCTCCCGACCTATGAGAACCTGAAAGGGATGATGGGTGAGGATTTTATCGGCGAGCTTCTGGATGCCTATTTCGAGGATTCACCCCGCCTGATCGCCCAGCTGCGCCAGGCGCTGGCGGATCGAGATGCCGACTCTTTCCGGACCGCTGCCCACTCCTTCAAGTCGACCAGCGCCAGCTTCGGGGCGCTCAACCTGGCCGCCATCGCCCGCGCGCTGGAGCAGGCCGGCAAGGAAGGCGCCCTGGATGGGATCGGTCCGCGGCTGGAGGAGCTGTGCGCGGAGTACGGCCAGGTAGAGCTGGCGCTGAAGGAGCTGCGCGATGCCAAGGGTTAAATCCGGGAGCGGGCCGGGCCGCCTGCTGGTAGTGGACGACAATAAGGTCAACCGGCTGCTGCTGGCGCGTGGCCTGGAGCAGCAGGGCCACCAGGTGGACCTGGCTGAGAACGGGCGGGTGGCCCTGGAGATGCTGCGCGCGAGCAGCTACGACCTGGTGCTGCTGGACCTGCGCATGCCCGAGATGGACGGCTACCAGGTGCTCGGCCAGCTGACCGGCGACGTGGATCTGCGCGATATCCCGGTGATCATCACATCGGCGCTGGACGAGCTGGATGAGGTGGCGCGCTGCATCGAGATGGGCGCCGAGGATTACCTGACCAAGCCGCTCAACCCGGTGCTGCTCAAAGCGCGCATCGGCTCCAGCCTGGAAAAGAAGCGCCTGCGCGACGGGCAGCGCGAGCTGATCCGCAAGTTCGCCACCAGCGAGGTGGCCGACGAGCTGATGGCCAAGGGATTTTCGCTCGGCGGGCGCTACGTGGACGCGACGGCCATGTTTTCAGACATCCGTTCGTTCACCACGATCGCCGATTCGCAGTCGCCGGCGGATACTATCGAGCTGCTGAACACCTATTACACGCTGATGTTCGAGGCGATTGGCAACCACCACGGCATCGTCAACCAGATGGTGGGAGATGGGCTGATGGCGATCTTCGGGGCGCCGCTGCCCCAGGAGGATCACTGCGAGCAGGCCGTGCGGGCCGCGCTGGAGATGATCGAGCTGATCGAGCTGTTCAACTGCGACCAGGCTGCCCAGGGGAAGACCCAGATCCGCATCGGGATCGGGATTGCCTCGGGGCAGGTGATCGCCGGCTATACCGGCACGCTGGCCCGCGCCACGTACACCTGCGTGGGCAACACGGTGAACCTGGCCGCGCGTCTTGAGAACCATACCAAGCTGGTGGGGGAGCCGATATTGATCGATGAGGCTACCCAAGCCGGGCTGGGCAGCGCCATCCGGGCGGAAGCCCAGGAGCCGTTCCAGCTCAAAGGCTTCGCCCAGGCGGTGCCGATCTATTCAGTTCCCACCGGCCAGGAGCCCGGCTGACGACGGCCCCGCGATCCAATGATTTAGGCGCCGGCCTGCGCCACGTTCCGGGCGCAGGCCATGAGCACGGTCTTCACCTGGAAGGGGGTCAGCTCGGGGTACTTTGAGAGGATCAGGGCGGTAATTCCGGCGATATGCGGCGCGGCAAAGCTGTTTCCGGTGATCTGTGAGCGTCCCCCGTTCAACCAGGCCACATCCACGTCGATCCCCGGCGCGCCGAACTCGACCGGCGGCGCGGGGTTGTAAAAATATGTGAATGGGTCGCCGCCGTCGCTGGCGGCGACCGAAATGACCGACGAGTACAGCGACGGGTAGCTGGCGACCGGGTAGTTGTTCGCCGCCGAGACCAGCAGCACGTTCATGAAATAGGCTTCGTCGGCCAGCTTGTGGAACAGTCCGTAATATTCTTCTTTCGAGGTCGAGAGGCTCAGGTTGACGACCTGCATGCCGTGATCCAGCGCCCAACGCAGCCCGGCCGCGAATTGAAGCGCCTTGCCACGCAGCTCGCGGCCCAGCACCCGGACGCTGTAGATCTCGGCCTCCGGCGCGATGGAATGGATAATCCCGGCGCAGGCGGTGCCGTGCCCGGTCAGGTCGACTGGCGGATCATCCGCCTCGAGGCGCACCCGGCTTTCCAGGGATTCGTCGTACTCGAACGCCACCCCGCCGCGGATGCAGCCGTCCAGCGCGGGATGCGCGGCTTCTACCCCGCTGTCGACGACAGCGACGCGCACCCCTTTGCCGGTGCTGCCCCCCCAGGCCCATTCCGGGGTGATCTCACCGACGGGACCGCTGGTCGCGAGACGGGGCAGGACCTCCGGGTCGAATTGGCTCGACCAGGCCGGGCGCAGGGTCTCCTCGGCCATTACTCCATCCCCCGGATATCTGCCGGCGTGCGCTTCGCGTAGCGGGCAAAGGCGGAAAGCACCTCGAAGCAGGCGCGCTGCTCGGCTTCACCCAGCAGGTTGAGCGCATAGAACACGTCGGCGACCGCCTTGAGCTGCTCGCCCTCCCCGTTCCCCGTCTGGGCGAGCCCATCGAGCAGGTCTTTGAGCAGGCCGGCATCGTCGTGCTGCCCGGCCAGCTGCCGGAGCTCGCGCAGGAAAGCCGCGTCCAGCCGGCTGACCTGCTGCGCCTGGTGGATGGCGATGGCTGCCTGGCGGGCGAAGATGCCCAGCAGTTCCATATCCTGCATGCCGAAGGAGGGCGCGGAGATCTTATCCAGCACCTCCATGACGCCGATGACGCGCTCCCCAGAGATCAGCGGCATGGCCAGGATCGACTGCGGTACATAACCGGTGCTCTGGGCGAAATCTTTGCTGAAGCGCGGGTCCGTGCGGACGTTGGAGACCGCCAGCGGCTGCCCGGTGATGGCCACGTACCCGGCGATGCCCTGGTTAATCGGGATGCGCATCCCGACCAGGCTTTCGTTTCCCGCGCCGTACGAAACCCGAAATTCAAGGTACTGCCCGGCCTCATCGACCAGCGCGATGGAGGCGGCGGCTGCGCCGAAGATACGCGCCGCCGCTTCGACGACCAGGAGAAGCAGCTCACCGTCCTGCCGCGGCAGCACCGCACGGCCGCTGGCTTCCACGGCCTCCAGCAGATGGAGAAGCTGCCCCCTCAAGATTGGGTCCGGGGATGGGGTGGGTTCGGTCATGGCGGTCTCCGTTCAGGGGCGTACAATGCCACGAGCAGGTCCGGCGAAATTCGGCCAGGCCTGCTCCGGGTTCGATGGGCTGTCTTGCTGTTACCTGAGGAGGTAGGTTTCGCTTTTGCGGTCGATCTGCAGCTGGTTCCTTTTCTGGACCTGCATCTTGGCGATCATGTGACCTTCCACCTCGTCTTCCACCATGATGCCGAGCAGCTCGTCCAGCGCCGCTTGCTCGTCTGAGGGTAGACTTTTGCGCAGCATGCTCAACCTCTCAACAACCTGTGCATAGGGTTTCGTTTCTGCGGACATCGTATTCCTCCTGTTCTCGTTTTATGAATTAGAAAATGGTTTCATTTGTAATGAGCTGGGCGGGTGGTCTTCGAAGGCATCTGCATTCCGTCTTTCCCATCCTCCCGATTTCATGAACTCCAGCCGTTTCATGATCTTGAAATCATTTTAGCCAGAATGATGCGGGCTGTCTGTCTCCCAGGCGACATATCCGATTCGAACTTTCTATTAATCTCCCCGGCTGAGCAGCCACCTCTCGAGCGCGCGGCGGTCCAGCAGGCGGACCTTGCCCCGGCCGGTCGAGAGCCAGCCTGCCCGCCGCCACCCCCCGAGCGCCTTGGCGACCGTCTGGCGGATCAACCCGGTGCGGTCGGCGAGCTCCACCTGCGAGATGAGGATGTCTTCGTGCTTTTCGCGGGCCTGGTCGAGGTCTAACAGCAGCCTGGCCAGGCGGGTTTGGGCGTCATAGAACGCCAGCGAGCTCTCGAACTCGCTGCTCGAGCTCAAGCGGCGCGCGGTGGTATCCAGCAGCAGGCGCGTGAGCGGCGGCTCGAGATCCAGCGCCCGCAGAAATACATCTCGCGGGATGGCGACCAGCTCGCTGGCGGGACCGGCAATCGCATCCGCGGAGTGCGCCTCACCGGTGATCAGGCCTAGCTCGCCGAAGCAGTCCCCCGGGACCATCTCGTTGATCACGATCTGCCGGCCGTCGACGCTGGCCAGGCTGATCTGCACCTTTCCCTGGCTGACCACGTAAGCTGCTTCTGCCGGGTCGAATCTTAGAAAGATCGCGCACCCTTCGGACACGGACAGCAGCCGGCTGGATTGGACCAGCATCTGCAAGGTCTTTGGACTCACCCGGGCAAACAGCGGCGCGCTGCGGAGCGCTTGGTCGATTTTCGACGCCGTCTCTCCATCCATTCCTGCACCCTCAGGCCGCCACAACCGGCTGCACGATTTCCTCTCCGCCGCGCAGCTCGCGGACGGCTTCCTGATCCACGCCGGCGAAGCGCGGCAGCTCCGTCAGGCTGGTCCGCGCCAGCCGCTCGCTCATGGTTGAGAGCATCAGCGAGCTGAACTCCTTAACGCCCATCAGCGCGCGCAGGGCCTGGGCGGGGATCTCCATCAGGGTGACCGGTTCTTCGGCGACGACGTTGGCGGTTCTGGTGGAACCCGTGAGGGCGGCGATCTCACCGAAAATATCTCCCGGCGTAAGGTAGGTGAGGGTGCGGTAGCTGCCCTCCGCCCCGGCGATGCCCGCCACCAGCCGGCCTTCCAGAATGAAGTATGCCTGATCGCCCGCTTCCCCTGCCCGCAGGATCATCTCACCAACTGGCGCTCGCACGATCCGCGAGCGAGAAACCAGCAGGTCGCGCTGCTGCCTGGAGAAGCTCCTCATCGCGGGCAGGAGGCCGGCCAGCAGCTCGAAATCGGCGAGGCTTGCCGGGCGCAGCGGGAGCGGGCCCGCCGCGGGGCGCGCGGAACGCAGCAGCGACAGCGCTTTGCGCCACTCGGCCGCCGGCTGCCCGAGCCCGGGCAGGCTCAGGGCGAGGATCCCGGCGCCGATCAGCACGAGCGCGAGCGCCATGAACAGCACACGCACGTTGAAAATATCCGCCAGCCCCGCCGCGCCCATGCCGATCAGGTAGATCACGTCGCGCACAACAAAATTGGCGCTTGCCACCCGCCCGCGCATCTCGCGCGCGGTGTTGCGCTGGATGATGAGCCGGCTGGCCAGGGATCCCGGGGCGTTCAAGAACCCGGAGATGGTCACAAATCCGATCGCCAGCACGATCGAGTGTGAGAACGAGTAGGCCACCGTGGCCAGCCCCATGCCCAGGAAGCTGATCACCAGCCACTGCCCCTCGCGCAGGTCGTCAGCGAAGCGCGCCAGGAGCAGGCTGCCGATCACAAAGCCGATCGAGGTCATCCCC
>JAJYJF010000424.1 GCA_021796375.1 Chloroflexota bacterium
GTACGGGCAATTGTTACGATAATGCGGTCATGGAAAGCTTTCATGCCACCTTGAAAGGAGAATGTGCCCTGGGACAGTTTGCTACCCGGGCTGAAGCCCGGACGGCTATCTTTGATTTTATCGAGGTCTGGTACAATCGCCAGCGATTGCACTCGACCTTGGGCTATCTCAGCCCAGCAGAATTTGAACAAACGTCAGGACATTAATCGTGTCCATTTTTAAGGGACCACTCCAGCGCTCCCTGAGGGGGCGGGGTCATCAGCCCCTGCGCATGGGATCTGCCAAAAAATCATCGGGTAACCTTCTTCTAAACCATGCAAGAAACCTCAAACGATATCCTGGCGGACGTACGCCACGTGACGTACACGCACTGGAACCAGGCATCCCCCACGCTGGTTGATCTCTCCCTCCAGATCCGCCGCGGGACGCTGAGCGTTCTGGTCGGCCCGGGCGGATCGGGCAAATCGACGCTGTGCACCCTCTTCAACGGGGAGATCCCCCACCTGCTGGGGGGCAAGTTCGAGGGCGACGTGCTGCTGGACGGGACGAATACGCGCCAGCTGGAAGTCAACGACCTGGCGCGAAAGGTCGGCCACGTTTTCCAGGACCCCGAATCCATGTTCGCCACCCTGACCGTGGAGGACGAGATCGCCTTCGGGCCGGAAAACCTGCGCGTTGCCCCGCCAGAAATTAACCGCCTGGTCGGCGACCTCCTGGAGCGGACCCAGCTGACCCCCTTCCGGAAGAACCTGGTGTGGGCGCTTTCGGGCGGGCAGGTGCAGAAGCTGGGCCTGGCGGCGGTGCTGGCCATGCAGCCGCAGCTGATCATCCTCGACGAGCCAACCTCCAACCTGGACCCGGCCGCCACCCGCAGCGTGCACGACCTGGTGCTCGAGCTGCGCGAGCAGGGGATGACCATTCTGCTGGTCACGCGCGAGCTGGACGACTTCCTGGCCCGCGCCGACCAGCTGCTGGTGCTGGAGAAGGGCCGCTTGCTGGCGGCCGGCAGCCCGGGCGAGGTGCTGGCAGAGCACGGCGCCTACATGCTGGAAACGCTGGGCATCTGGCTGCCGGAGACGACCGAGGTGGGGCTCGCGCTGGGGCAGCGGCCGGACGCCCCCAGCCGGCCGGTCCCGATCACCGTGGAGGAGACGCTCGAGCTGCTGGCGGAGCGCGGCATCGGCCAGCACGGATTGATTGGGCGCGTTCCTGCTGAAACGGCAGCCGCGGGCGAGTGCCTGATCTCCGCCCGCGGCCTGACTTACAGCTACGGCGGCGAGGCCCAGGCTCTGGCGGACGTCTCGCTGGACATCCATGCCGGCGAGCTCCTGGCGATCGTGGGGCGCAACGGGGCGGGCAAAAGCACCCTGGCGCGGCTGCTGGTCGGCCTGCTTCGCCCGCAGGGAGGGCAGCTGGACCTGTTCGGCCGCCCGGCGGCGAAGTGGAACGTGCAGGACCTTGCCAACCGCATCGCCCTGGTCTTCCAGAACCCCGAGCACCAGTTCCTCACCGATACGGTCTACGACGAGATCGACTACTCCCTGCTGGCGCGCGGCGTGGCCGGCGAGGCCGAGCGCCAGAAAGCGGTGCGGGCCACCCTCGAGCTGCTCGGCATTTCCGGCTACGAGAAGGTCCATCCCTTTGCCCTCTCGGCGGGGATGAAGCGCCGCCTGGGCGTCGCCACCATGCTGGTCGGCCACCCGGCGGTCCTGCTGGTGGACGAGCCGACCTACGGCCAGGATAAGCAGATGACCCAGACCCTCATGGCGCTGATGGAAGACATCCGCCGCCAGGGGATCGCCGTGGTGATGATCACCCATGATATGCGCCTGGTCCAGGAATACGCCGACCGGGTGGTGGTGATGAGCGCGGGGCGGGTTCTCTACACCGGCAGCCCGGCCCGGCTGTTCGAGATGGACGGCGTGCTGAAAGCCGCCAACCTGCACCCCACCATGCTGCACCAGATCCTGGTCGGGCTGCGCGCGAAGGGCGTCCCGATCGAGGGGGACATCCGCAACAGCAGCGACTTCCTGGCCGCGCTGGACCCCTCCCTCCTGGAGAAACCGCAATGAGCAGTGGCGAGCACAGCCTGCGCTATATCGACCGGGATTCCCTCCTCCACCGCATGTACCCGCTCGCCAAGCTGATCTGGGTGGTGGTCGTGGCGGTGGGGCTTTTCGTCTACCGGACGCCGCTTTCCGGCGCGGTCGTCTTCTGCGCCGTGTTGGGCCTGGCGATTTTCGGCGGGAACATCCGCCCGCGCGAAATCCTGGGCTCGGCCCAGGTGATCTTCGGGATCGGCCTGGTGCTGATGTTCTTCCACTTTTTTGCCGACCCCGGCCAGCCGGTGTACCGACTGGGCCCGCTGACCGTGACGGACGAGGGACTGCGCCAGGGCCCGGTATTTTTCTTCCGCCTCTCGGTGGTGGTGCTGGCCAGCTTCGTGCTGATCTGGACCACGGACAGCCGCGACCTGATGGTCGCGCTGACCCGCGCCGGCATCCCCTACCGGTACGCGTTTGCCGTCTTTCTGGCCATGCGCTTCCTGCCCTTGATCCAGCGCGAGGTGGATGCCGTCCAGGCGGCGCA
>JAJYJF010000425.1 GCA_021796375.1 Chloroflexota bacterium
GAAGATGCGCGGCCAGGTGGCCGCCTGCAACCTGACCGCCGCCGAAGGCATGGTGGTCCACACCGAAACGCCCTCGCTGGTTGAGACGCGCCGCACCGTTCTTTCCCTGCTGCTGCAGAACTATGTCGATGGCGGATATGCCTCCACGGATGACCACCCCAACGAGTTCGAGCGCTGGGTGCGCTACTACGACGTGCGCCCGCGGGCGGGAGCGGCGCCTGCGCCGCGCTTTGCCGCCGGCCAGGACCCCAGCCCGGTCATCTGGGTGGACCTCAATAAATGCATTCTGTGCACGCGCTGCGTGCGCGCCTGCGCGGAGATCCAGGGGCGGTTTGTCTGGGGGGTAGGCGGCCGGGGCGAGCAGGCCCATATCGTCGCGGGCGCGGATACCTCGCTGCTCGAAGCGGGGTGTGAATCCTGCGGCGCCTGCGTGGCCTACTGCCCTACCGGCGCGCTGGATAATAAGATGTCCATGGAGCTTGGACAAGCGGACCGCAAGGTGACCACCACCTGCGGGTACTGCGGGGTCGGCTGCCAGCTGGATTTGAACGTCAAGGACGGCCGGATCATCCGGGTTACCTCCAACCCGAATGCGCCGGTCAATAAGATGCACCTGTGCGTGAAAGGCCGCTACGGGTACGATTACATCCATCACCCTGACCGCCTGACCGCCCCGAGCGTCCGGCGCTACCTGCTCGAGGGGGGCGAAAAATCCAGCCGCGGACCAGCCTGGGATTGGGTCGAAACGGATTGGGATACCGCGATGGATATCACCGCCCGCAAGCTGGCGGCGGCCCGAGATCGTTTCGGCGGCGAGAGCGTTGGAATTTTCACTTCGGCCAAGGCTCTGAATGAAGAAAATTATTTGATGAACAAGCTGGCGCGGCAGGTGTTGGGGAGCCATAACATCGACCACTGCGCCCGTCTCTGACACTCCTCTACCGTGGCCGGTCTGGCCACTTCCTTCGGCTCGGGGGCCATGTCCAACTCGATGGACGACGTCGCCGAGAAGGCGGCTGCCTTTTTTGTCATCGGCTCGAACACGACCGAGCAGCACCCGGTTTTCGGGTCCCGCCTGCGGCAGGCGGTGCTGCGCCGCGGCGCGAAGCTGATCGTCGCGGACCCGCGGCGAATCGACCTGGCCGAGCTCGCCCAGCCAAAGTTCGGGGGCCTGCACCTGCGGCAGCGCCCGGGTACGGATATCGCCTTGATCAACGGCCTGATGGCCATCATCCTGGAGAACGGCTGGGAGGATAAGCAGTTTGTCGCGGATCGGACGGAAGGGTTCGAGGAGCTCAAGGCGACGCTCTCCCAATATACCCCGGAACGGGTGAGCGAGATCACCGGCGTTCCGCGCGAGCAGCTGGTGGAGGCCGCCGAGATCCTGGCCCGCTCCAAACCGGCCGCCGTGATCTACGCGATGGGCATCACCCAGCACATCGTCGGGGTCCCGAATGTGATGAGCCTGGCGAACCTGCAGATGCTTTTAGGGAACATGGGCGTCGCGGGGGGCGGGGTCAACCCGCTGCGCGGGCAGAACAACGTCCAGGGCGCCTGCGATATGGGCGGGCTGCCCAACTACTACAGCGGCTACCAGATGGTTTCCTCGGACGCAGCCCGCCAGAAATTTGAAGCGGCCTGGGGGGCTCCGCTCTCCAACAAGCCCGGCATGACGGTCACCGAGATGATCCCCGCGGCAGAGGATGGGCGCATTCGCGCCCTGTACATCCTGGGCGAAGATCCGGTCATGAGCGATCCGGATACGAGCCATATCCGCCGCTGCCTGGAGCGCTGCGAGTTCCTGGTTCTCCAGGAAATCTTCCCCTCAGAAACCGCGATCTATGCCGACGTGCTGCTGCCGGGGGCGGGCTTCGCGGAGAAAACGGGCACCTTCACCAATACCGAGCGCCGGGTTCAGATGTGCCGGAAAGCCATCGAGCCGGTCGGCGCGTCCAGGCCGGACTGGCAGATCATCACCGATCTTGCCAACCGGATCGTGACTCTGGGCGGCAGGGAGATCAAACCGGCGCCCCTTTCCGCCTGGGGATACCAGAATACGGATGACATCATGGCGGAGATCGCGGCAGTGACCCCCTCCTACGCGGGGATATCTCACGCCCGCCTGGAAAAGGGCGAGCGGCTGCAGTGGCCGGTGCCGGGGCCCGACCATCCCGGCACGCCCATCCTGCACATCGGGCAGTTCACGCGTGGAAAAGGCCGGTTCGTCGCCACCGACCACATCCCCCCGGCAGAAATCCCGGACGAGGAGTATCCGATGCTGCTGTCCACCGGGCGGGTGCTGTACCACTGGCACGGCGGCGAGATGACCCGCCGGGCGAAAGCTTTGACGAGCATTTACGGCCAGGCGCAGATTGAAGTCAACCCGGAGGACGCCCAGCACTGGGATCTGGAGGACGGCATGCGCGTGCGCGTGTCCTCTCGCCGGGGCTTCATCGAAGCCGAGGCCTGGGTGACCCCGCGCGTCCCGCCGGGGATGGTGTTCGCGAACTTCCACTTTCCGGAGGCTTCCGCGAACCAGTTAACGCACGCCGCGCTGGATCCGGTGGCGAAGATCCCCGAGTTTAAGA
>JAJYJF010000426.1 GCA_021796375.1 Chloroflexota bacterium
CGGGCAGCAGGCATTCCTGAACGGCAAAAACCCGGTCGCCCGCCAGCGTATAGTAGCCGAGCTTCCCATCTCCGGTCAGATGGAATTGGATGTGATTCCGGTAGTTCCATTCGGAGGGGGAGGGGACGGTGGGGTGGACCGGGGGATCTGAGAACCCGCCGATCCGCTCCAGCTGCTCGCGCAGGATCTCCTGCTTGAGCGCGAGCTGCCGCGGATACGGGATGTGCTGGTAGTGGCAGCCGCCGCAGGTCCCGAAATGGATGCAGGGCGGCGCGATCCGGTCGGGGGAAGCTTCCAGCACCTCGAGCAGGCGGGCGCGGATGAAATTGCGCCGGGTCTCAACCGGCTGCGCCCGCACGCGCTCGCCGGGCAGGACGAAGGGTACGAACACCGCCCGCCCGTCTGGCAGGCGGCCGATGCCATCCCCGCCGTACCCCATGCGGGAAATGACCACCTCTATCTCATCCGCTGCCCGGGAAGAATCGGGATTCACCGCGCATCCTCTCAAACACAGCAGCCCCGCGCGCTTTCAGCAGGGCCGCTGAGATCCTCGTTTTTCAAATCCCCCGGAAAAAGCATCCGGCTGGCGGCGGGGCATGCCGGAAGAGCACCGCTCTGAAATCCGGGCTGCCCGCCCGCGCTCGTTGCCTGGTTGAGCTCTGCCCGGCCTAGTGAAGGACGAACGAAAGCACGATCAGCACCCCGAAAAAGGATGCGGCCAGGATGCCAATCCGCTTGAGGTCGGAAATCACGTGCGAATAGTCCGGTTTGAACTCGGAGACGGGCGTGATCCGGCGGGAGGCTGAGGCCGGGGTATAAACCGGCGCGGATTGGCTCCGCGCTACCGTGCTGGAAACCTGGCGTCGCTGTTTCTTTGCCATCGAAAAATTCTCCTCGCAAAAGATATTATGAGCTCGCTTGCAGCTCTGCAGTCACCACGATCCGCTTGTTATCCACCAGGTATGGATAGCACGATATCAGCGTGAGGGTGGGTGTGGGCGTCTGGTCCATCACATCCACCTGGGTCGGCGCGACGATCTTCGAGCCGGTGACCGTGTAGCGGTACTGGCGGAGGTTCGTGTAGACGATCACCCGGTCGCCGGCTTTCAGGCGGTCCAGGTTGCGGAAGATCTCGCCGAACACGTCATCGTGCGCGGAGAGGACCAGGTTGCCCTTCTGTCCGGGCGGAGGCGTCCCCAGGTGCTGGGCCACGCCCTTCTTCAGCTGGTCCCACCCATCGCCCTGGACGATCGGGGCGTCCACCTGGATGGCGTCGATCTGGATCCGCACGGCCTGCTCCGGGCCGCGGGTGGGCTGGGGCAGGCTGGCCAGGCTTTGTTCGACCGGCCTGAGCGCCGCGGGGATCTCCGCTTCGTTCGGCTGGGCGCCGCCCGGACCTCCAGGCGGGGTGTGCCCGGAAGGCAGCACCACCGCGGTGATCACCGGCGGGGGGGTGATCGTCGGTTGTTCAAGTGCAGCCGCCACTTCGCGGTTCAAATCGCGGATCAAATTGAGACCGCTGAAGATGACGAAAACCAGTCCGGCAATGGCTGCGATCTCGACGACCAGCAAAATCCGGTCGAAGATGCGGCGGCCGCGCCGGGGCGGATTCTCTACCGCAGGCCAGGCGTCCCCATTCGGGTCCACGGGCGCTGCGCTCCTCGGCCTGGCTGGATCCGCTGCCACGCGGAGGACCCTCCCGCTTTTCCGGTAGGCATCCAACCTCTCCCGATGCGCCGCATATTTTTTCTCAACCAGCAGGCGGCGCAACTCTTCGATGGAAAGGTCTTCTGCATCCCGCTTGTGTGCCAATGGGTTTCCCTTTAGCGGAGAGGAGTTCCGTACGCCCCCGATTATAACATCAACGGAAATGGGATTGGGGGATCAGGGTTCGAGGCGTTCGCGAGATCGGACCATCCGCCGGTTTTTCCCCTTGAATTTTTGGGATGGGTGTCGTATAATCCGGACACTTCGGGCGGATAGCTCAGTTGGTTAGAGCATTGCTTTGACATAGCAAAGGTCGTAGGTTCGAGTCCTATTCCGCCCACCAGGCAAACGCGAAGACCGAGACGAGTAACCGGGGAATTCTTGCCAGGGAGAGAGGACCGCAGACTGGAAGTCCTCTCGAGAGCCAACCGGTGAAAACCCCTCGCGAGCGGGAACCCGAACGGAGCGGATCTCCCAGTAGGGCGAACGGCTGGCCCCGTTACCGGCCCAATCGAGATGGCTCATCAGGAGCCAATCTGGGTGGAACCGCGTGAGCAGAGCTCTCGCCCCAGGCTTTGGGCGAGGGCGTATTTATTTAAAATCGACCAGTCTGAAATGGAGGAACAATGGCCGAGAAAAAACAAGAAGCATACGAGGAATCGAAGGTCTACCGCATTCGCCATTCCGCGGCCCACATCATGGCTCAGGCGGTTTTAGAGAAGTTCCCGACGGCCAAGATCGCGATCGGCCCTGCCATCGAGGAGGGCTTCTACTACGATTTCGACCTTCCGCGGCCGCTGACCCCCGAGGACCTGCAGGGAATCGAGAAGCGCATGCGCCAGATCATCGCCGGCCGGTTCCCTTTCAAACG
>JAJYJF010000427.1 GCA_021796375.1 Chloroflexota bacterium
TCCGCACCAGCGAAAACGAAGAAATGGCTGGCCTGCTGCGCCGCAAGGCGAAGATCCTGGTGGCGCCGGCGGCCTGCGCCAGCGAAGGCTGCATCCCGGGGCTGGCCAACCTTTCGACCCCCGAGATGATTTTCGAGGCCGCTTACGCTTCGCCAAGCACCGATAACCCGCAGGGGGTCCGGCCCGTCGCGAGCTGGGAGGCGCCGGAGGGCACGCTGCATCTCCCCGCCTTCCAGCCGCTGGTGCGCACCCTCGACCAGGTCGTCCCGGTCGATTACTCCATCCCCGGCTGCCCGCCGGAGAGCCACCAGATCGCCCAGGTGATTGGGCTGGCCATCCGCGCGCTGCGGGGGGAGGCGAGCCTGCCGCCCGCGGGAGCAACGCTCGGCGCGGGCCGGACGACCGTCTGCGAAGAGTGCCCTCGCCAGCGCAACGTGAAGCGCATCAAACAGTTCGTCCGCATCCAGGATTTAGAGCGCATCGACCCGGACCTGTGCCTGCTCGAACAGGGGGTTCCGTGCAACGGCCCGGCGACGCGCGAAGGCTGCGGGGCGCTGTGCCCCAAAGCCTCGGCCCAATGCCTGGGGTGCTACGGCCCGGCCGAGGGCGTGATCGATTACGGCGCCCGGCTGATGACGGCCCTGGCGTCGGTCATCGACAGCACCGACCCGGTTGAGATCAACCGGATCCTGGACGGCATCGCGGACCCGGCCGGCCAGTTCTATCGCTTCAGCCTGGCGAAATCACTGCTGCGCGGCAGCCGCCAGGCCCTTGTTCAAAAATGACCGCGCAGCTTAGATTGTGGATTGAAGGTTTCGGATGGCTGAATGAAGAGATGACGTCGTTCCACCAACCATCCTTCAGCATTCTACAATCAGCAATTCCTGTGCGGTGAAGAGGAGTCTTCATGAACCAGCGAATCACGATCGATCCCGTCACCCGGCTGGAAGGCCACGGCAAGATTGAGATCTTTCTGGACGAGCAGGGCGAGGTGGCCAACACGTACTTCCAGATCCCCGAGCTGCGCGGGTTCGAGCGCTTCTGCGTCGGCCGCCCGGTGGAGGAGATGGCGCTGCTCACCAACCGCATCTGCGGGGTGTGCCCCGAGGCGCACCACATGGCGGCCGCCAAGGCCGCCGACGCGGTTTACCACGTCGATCCGCCGCCAGCGGCCAAAAAGCTGCGCGAGCTGCTCTATTCAGCCTTCTATGTGGCCGACCACACAACCCACTTCTACGCCCTTGGCGGCCCGGATTTCATCATCGGCCCGGAAGCCCCCGTGGCGGAGCGCAACATCCTGGGTGTGATCCACAAGGTCGGCCTGGAGGCCGGCGGCAAGGTGATCCAGGCGCGTAAAAACGGGCATACGGTCATCGAAATGATCGGCGGGCGTAAGGTGCATCCCTGCACCTCGATCCCCGGCGGGCTGACCAAGGGGATCACGGAGGAGGACCGCCAGCAGATCGAGAGCATGGGCCGCTGGGCGGTTGAATTTGCCCTGTTCACCCTCGAGCAGTTCAACCAGATCGTCCTCGGGAACCAGGAGTACGTCGACCTCATCCTGGGCGACAGCTACGCCCACCGCACGTACTATATCGGCACCGTCGATGCCCAGAACAGGGTCAACTTCTACGACGGGCGGGTCTCGGTGGTGGACCCGGAAGGGCAGCGCATCGGGTACTACTCCGGGGCGGAGTACCTGGACTGGATCGCCGAGCGCGTCGAGCCCTGGACTTATTTGAAGTTCCCGTATCTCAAGAAAATCGGCTGGAAAGGCTTTGTGGACGGCAAAGAATCCGGGATCTACATGGCCACCCCGCTCAGCCGGCTGAACGCAGCGGACGGCATGGCCACCCCGCGCGCCCAGGAGGAATACGAGCGCTTCTACGCCACCCTGGGCGGCAAGCCGGTCCACCAGCGCCTGGCCATCCACTGGGCGCGGCTGATCGAGCTGCTCTACGCCGCCGAGCGGTGGGTGGAGCTGGCGGCAGACCCGGAGATCACCTCCGATCATTTCCACACCGTCCCGACCGAAAAGCCCACCGAAGGCGTGGGGATCGTGGAAGCCCCGCGCGGCACGCTCACCCACCACTACTGGACGGACGAACGCGGGGTGGTGACCCGCGTCAACCTGGTGGTCGGGACCACGAACAACTACGCGCCGATCAGCATGTCGGTCAACAAGGCGGCCCGCAGCCTGATCCACCACGGGACGGTGGTGCACGAGGGGCTGCTCAACCGCATCGAGATGGCCTTCCGCGCCTACGATCCCTGCTTCGGCTGCGCCACGCACGCCATGCCCGGCCAGATGCCGCTCGAGGTCCGGGTGCGGGATGCCGCGGGTGAGATCGTTGACATCTTGAAGCAGTATTGCTGAGATGTGGATGCTGATTGCGGGTTGCTGAATGATGATTGAAAAAATCTTTTCAATCTAGAATCTAAAATCAAAAATCATAAATGACAAAGACGATCGTGATAGGTCTTGGAAACCCGATCCTGGGCGATGATGGGGCCGGCTGGCGGGCCGCCGAGATCCTGGGCGCCCGGCCGGAGGCGGCCCGGGCCGAGGTCG
>JAJYJF010000428.1 GCA_021796375.1 Chloroflexota bacterium
GCTGCAGGAGATGGGGCTGCGCGTGCCGCAGGACCTCTCGGTGTGCGGGTACGGCGATACCCCGCCCTCCCGGAGCGTCTGGCCGGGGCTGACCACCGTCCACCAGCCGGCTGAAGAGATGATCCAGATGGCCACGCAGATGCTCATCCAGGTGCTGAAAGGGCAGGCCCTGGAAAAGACCGAGGTCCTGCTGCCGGCCCAGCTCGTCATCCGCGGGTCGACCGCCTCCCCCAGCTCGGCGAGCTGATAGAGATTTGAAGGTCTTTCAGGAAGGTGGAGGGGCCTTGGGCCCCTCCACCTTCCTGAATTTGCGTCCCCCTTCCCGCCCAAAAGCCTGGGTCATGGTTGACATAACCAGCGGGAAGGGGGTTAGGGGGTTAGGTTGAAAACGAATGGCCTTCAATAAATTCATGGATCCCGAAATAGTTTCCTTCGAGATCCATTCTGTTTCTCCTATCCTTTGGGCGGCGGACCGGCGACCTGCAGCCGGTTCCCGTCGGGATCGTAAAACGTGGCGTAGGTGACCATCCCCGGGACGGCAACCACGTCATCACACCGGACGCCCCGCCGGCGCAGCTCCGCGACCGCCTGGTAGGCGTCGTCCACCGCGAACACCGCGATCCCGCCGCCCGGCCCGGCATCGTGGACCTGCGGGTCGCGGGAAAGCATGATAGCCAGGTGGGTGCTGCCCTGATCGCCAAACTCCATCCAGCCGACCTCGTCGGTGATGAAAGCCGCTACCGGCAGCCCGAGCGTCTCGGCGTAGAACTTCTTCGAACGCTGCCAGTCGCTGACGATGTAAGAAATATCCGCCAGGCTTTTGAACAAACCTTCCATTGGATCCTCCTTAGGTTGCACAGGGGGTGGCTTCGGAAATTAGATAACCCGATTATAGAGAGCGGCGGGCAGAATGTCTATCCACCGGCGGGGGGAAGAACGGGTGATCTTCCCCCGGCTGCGCCCGCCCGGGCGGCAGCCCCGGACCGGCGCGCGAGAAGGGTTATTCCTCCAGCAGCGTGTAGGTGCGCGTGCGGGCGAAGGCCGCCTGCGCCGCCAGCACGGCGATCAGCCCGGGGCCGCCGAGCGCCAGCGGGGCCACCAGCATCAGGCTCACCGCCCCCATGGCCAGGGCCGGCCCGAGCACCAGCAGGGTGAAGAGCGGGGCCGTAGACGCCGCCCGGAACCCGTTGCGGAAGGCCAGGAGAATGCTTTTCCGGTCCTGGGCCATGAAAAAGGGCAGGGCGTAGAGCTGCACGGACAGCCAGACCAGGCCGAGCGCCAGCGCGATCCAGCGGGCCGCCGCCCAGGCGCCCCCCAGGCGGGCGGCGAGGTCGAAGCCCGCCCACACGACGCCTCCGGCCAGGAGGTTGGCCAGCATCCACAGCCAGCTCTGGAGGAAGAACCCGCGCCCCGCCCCGGCCAGCTCGCGCAGGCTCAGCTCCGTGCCGTGGATATTGTAGTGAGCCGCGAGAAACAGGGAAAACGTCGCCGGCGGGCCCAGGATGACGGTCAGCCAGCACAGCCCCCATACCAGGCAGCGGTTCACCCACTGGAACCAGCTTTCGAGCCAGGCGGCAGCGGCATCGCGGACGACGGGTAGCGGGCTGATTGGCGCCAAATGAAAGGCTCCTGTCTCAGGTTTGCCCGCGGGCCGGGATGCGCGGTCGCGCTGGCCGGCCCAAGGAGGTCTCACCCCGCCCGGGTGGGAGGCCGCGGCTGCGGGCTTCCTCTATTTTACCCCGGGCCGGTTGGGACTTCTCGCCGGGCGCCTTTCACTTCGATCCTGCTGGCGAACCTCGTGTGAGATTTATGGACATGGATTCACCCATTGGACCTGACCTCCCAACCCCCACCCCTGACTCCTCGCAAAAACGCTCGGGGGCCCTGCGGGCAGGGAAGGGAGAGGACTGGATTTCTCCCCTTCCTAAACGCGGAAAGGGCCGCGGGTCAGGTCCATCGCGGGATTTCGCCGACAGCATCCACTTCTGTGGGAAACGATCCTGGCGCATCCGGGATGGGCGGTTCGCGAACCGCCCCTGCTACTCACCGGAACGAGAAATTGGCCCCTACATTGAAATGCGCCCCTTCTCGCCGGTGCTGCCAGCCCCCGGGGCAGGCATGGAAAGAATTGACAGGCCGGGCAACTGGGGTATGATTCCCGGAAGTTCAACCTGGAAATCACTGTTATGACCCTCTTCCCGTCCGCACTGGCAGCCAGAACCGCCCGGCGCGTCGCGCGCCTGGCCTTTGCCCCGTGGACCGTACCGCTGGCCATCGGCGTGCTGGGGGCCATCATCTACGGGCTGCTGCTCCCCAGCCTGGGCTTTTACTGGGATGACTGGGCCAAGATCGCGGTCAGCAGGCTGTGGGGGCTCTCGGGCTACTGGGCGTACTACGCCGGAGACCGTCCGCTCTCCGCCTGGACGCATATCGTTTTCACCCCCCTCCTGGGGGTGCGGCCGATCGCCTGGCAGGCCTTCCAGCTGCTGCTCACCCTGATCTCCGCCTGGGGCGTCTACTGGGTGACGCGCAGCCTGTGGCCGCGGGCCGGCTGGCAGAGCGCCGCGGC
>JAJYJF010000024.1 GCA_021796375.1 Chloroflexota bacterium
GAGGCGAAGCGGTAGCCCAGCCCCGGCTCGGTAATGATGTGCGCGGGGTGCAGTGGGTCATCTTCGATTTTGTGTCGAAGCTGAGAAATGAAAACGCGCAGGTATTCGCGCTGGTCCCCCGATTCGAAACCCCATACGGAGCGCAGCAGTTCCTGGTGGGTAACCACCTTCCCGACCCGCTGGGCAAGATAGAGCAGCATCCCAAACTCGGTTGGGGTGAGCCGGACCGGTTTTCCGCGTACCAGCACCTGGCGCGCGGCAGGGTAGACGGTGAGATTCCCATGCGTGATGGAGGTTTCCTGACCGTGCTGGACGGTCTCCCCGCGGTAGCTGGCCCACCGGCGCAGCGCGGAGCGAACCCGGGCCAGAAATTCCTCCATGCTGAAGGGCATCACCAGGTAATCGTCCGCGCCCAGGTCCAGGGCCTGGATCTTCATGTACTCCTCGCCGATCGAGGACAGCACGATCATCGGGGACTGGCTCAGCTTCCGGAGCTGGGCGCAAATTTCCAGGCCGCTCACCCTCACCTCGGTGAATTCCAGATTCAGGACGAAAAGGTCGGGCGTAATCTGCTCGGTGATCTCGTAAGTTTCCAGGTCGTCCAGCGCGAGGGAAACCTCATATCCCCGGCTGACCAGATTCCGGCGCAGCGTGCGGAGAATATTGGGTTCGTCACCGATCAGCAGAATCCTGGGCTGACTCATAAATCGTTGATTTCCAGAGCGTTACTTGCCGGGCAGGGCCGGGATCAAAATTCGCAGGATGCCTGATTGGGTCCCTGGATCACCAATTTCGAGGCGGATATCCTGTTGAAACAGCAGGTGGACGGCCAGCCAGAGCCTGAGCTGGTACTCGGGCCCGAGAACGTCATCCGGGCTGGCGATCGTTTCCTGGTCTTTCAGCAGCTTCTGGATTCTCTGGATCGTTGCATCCGGCATTCCCCGGATTTCCACAACCCAGGCCTGGGGCTGCTCGGCTGCCTCGATTTTGAAGGCCCGAGCTCCGAACTGGCAGGCTGTTTCGATCAGAAATTCGGTCGCCACAACCAGGTAATCAAAATTAACCAGCACCATTTTCCCGTCCGGGGGAAAGGCTACTTCCAGGACGAGATTGTCGATCCGCTGGGCAAGCTGTTCCTGAACCACCGAGAATACTTCCGTCAGCGCCTGGTAGCTCCGGTTGAGCTCGAGCGTGCCGGCTTTGATCCGGAAGATCAGGGTCATCAAATTGATCAGCCGGCCCACCTGGTCGATGCTGCTGTTGATGGTCTCGAGGAATTCGTGCTGGTTGGTTCCGTCCCAGAAAATATCATAGTTGAGCAGGCTGGAGACGGAGGCTTTGATGGCCGCGGAGGAGAGCTGGAGCCGCCGGTTGGTTTCAAACAACAGGTTCCAAACGGTCCGGTTTTCCTCCTGAACAGCTTCCGCTTTCTGGCGGAGAAGAAGGTTTTCCTGGTACAGGTCGTCGTAGGATCGTGGCTCCATAGGACTGCTTTTCGCTATCCGCGTGTCTTTATTATAACGGAGTGGTTCGCTCAACCCGAAAAATATCAATTGAAGGGGAGAGCGAACCGATCCGAAGCCCGTTCTGCATGGAAAACACGTCGGGTAATTTCCGCAGGGTGGTGATCACCACCTGCTCCCCGCCTTCCTTCAGAAACTGGTATGCCGTCTGAAGTTTGCCCAGCACGTTGGAGGATTCAATCTTCGCCTGCTGGAGGATCGCCTCCAGGCCGTCGAGATCCAGGTGGTTCGTCCCCTCGGTAGTCAATCCGGAGAGCACATATTTTTCGTCGCTTTCAACCACCATGAGGAGCACGTTGGCCGCGATGCTGCGCGCGAAGATCTGCGCGACCTGCTCGGTACTGACGACCGCTTCGATCCCCTCATAATCTCCCCGGTCGTTCTGAATGACCGGAACGCCGCCGCCTCCTCCGGCGATCACGATATCTCTGGAGGAAACCAGCTGCTTGATGCTGTCCATTTCCAGGATTTCCCTGGCGGTATAGAGCGGAACTGCCCGGCGGTAGCCCCGGCCAGGCTCCTCGCGCATCGTCCACCCTCGGCCGAGGCGAAACGCCTCCGCTTTTTCGCGGTCGTACCAGGGCCCGATGGTTTTTACAGGGGTATCGGAAGCGGAAGAATCAGCGTCCACGAGCGTCTGGGTGACGATGCTGGTCACCCTGCGGGAGATGGAATGTTTTTTGAGCACGTTTTTGAATGCCAGCGCCAGGATGTAGCCGGTGGCGCCCTGCGTGTCGGCCCCGCAGACATCCAGGGGAACCGTATGAAGCGCGTGGCTGGAAAGTTCGGAGCGCAGGAGCACGAATCCGACCTGGGGTTTGTTCCCATGCAAAATCAAGACCTGCAGGTCCTCCGCGAACAGCGGCAGGAGCGAGTCGGCAAGTTTGGCCGCGTTCAGCCGCTGGTCGGAGATTCTGGATCCCTGTCCATTTGCGAGAACTTCTCCATTCACGAGCACGACTACCGTTCCGCGCATTCAGCCCCTCACCAGATCACCGATTTTAAACCCTTGATATCAATTATATCTTTTTGAAGCAGGATTCCCTGTGAGAACTCCAGGTTGGCCCGGACGCATTCCGGAGGGCAGAAATGAACCCATTTCCCACCGCTTTCCAAAAAATGTTTGGCTGCCAGGAATTTTTGATAGGTATCCGCGTCTGATTTGGAAACCTGATCCAGGATCGAATCGAGGTCCTGCAGCGAGAGTGCGGTTAGGGCCTGCGATGCGTCGACGGTCAGGAGGTTCTTCAGCCGGTCCCAGACCGAGACAAAGATGATTCCATCGGCCTCCAGCTCCCGGGCGAGCAGTCCGGTTGTATCCGCCTTATTGACCACCGCTTCGACCCCGACCAGCTGGCCGTCCGGGTCCCGGACAACCGGGATCCCACCGCCGCCGGCGCAGACGACGATCGTCCCCGGACCGATCAACCGGCGGATGAGGTTGATCTCCGGGATCTCTTTCGGGACCAGCAGCGGGACCGCCCGGCGGTAGCCCCGGCCCGGGATGAGAACAAAATTCCAACCCCGGGTGTTCCGGTAAGTTTGGGATTTTTCCTGGTCGAAATATGGGCCGATCCCCCGCTCCGCCTGGCTGGCGGCGGGCTGGATCGGGTCCACGACGACCTGGGTGATGAGCGAAGCCACTTCTTTTTCGACGTGGTTTTCGCTCAACCAGTTTCGAATTGCCTGCTGCAGCAAATACCCGGTGGCGCCTTGAGTATCCGCTCCGCACACGTCCAGGGGCAGGCTGTGCACGATGTGACTGGCCAGCTCGGCGCGCAGGAGAACGAAGCCAACCTGCTGTGCATTCCCATGCGTGATCACAATCTCGTGCGGCGCGAGCAGTAAACCGCCGATCGCCCGCACGACGCAGTTGATTTCCCGCCGCTGTCCGGCGATCCCCTGGCTCGGGTTCTGAGGGACCAACAGATCGCTGTCAATCGTAACGATCACACGCATACGATCCTCGCAAAATGGGGTACTGCCGGCGAAAGAGAATATGGATTGGCCGCCCGGTGGCCTGGTTGGGGGGATGTGTGCTGAATCACCGATGCGCCCCGGCCGGCTCGATTAATCGCGGTATGCCCGGCCGAACACCGGCGGGAGGTTCGGCAGCTCCACGCGCTTGGGGTGCAGGTAAGCCCGTTTTTTGCTGGTGTGCAGGCCGTATCCAACCATGCCTTCCATCAGCTTCAATGCCGCCACCACGCCGTCCACGACCGGCACCTGCAGCTCCTGCTCCAGGCGTTTATCCATCCCGGACATCCCGGCGCAGCCCAGGCAAATCACCTCGGCCCCATCCTCTCCAATCGCCTGCTCGGAGGTGGATCGGATGACCCGGCCGGTCTCCTCAGGGGTAAGGCTTTCGAGGGCCAGGACCGGCAGCCGCGTGGAGCGGACGGATGCGCAGCGCTCCGCCACCCCAAAATGGCGGATCCCATCCCAGAGAAGGGGCTCCCAGGCTTCGTCCGTGGTCACGACGCTGAATTTGTAGCCCAGCATGCAGGCGTAGTATACCGACGCTTCGAAGATGCCGATGACGGGTTTGTCGGTGATTTCGCGGAGGGCGTACACGGTGGGGTGATCGCTGACGCAGGCGATCACGAATGCATCGTACTGGTCCAGCTGCGAGATCGCCACCTCCAGGGTGGGGGCCGCGCTCAGCAGCTCGTCGTAGACGCACTCGATGGAGCGCGGTCCAGCGGCCGGGTTGCAGGCAACCGCCTCCGTCCCCGGCGCGGCGTACAGGTCGAGCGTTTCCTGCACCCTGCGGGTGAATTCCGCGGTAGTATTCGGATTTATGAATAAGATTCGCATAGAGGGTCCCTTGGTCCGGCTAATTCCATTTGAAGGATGGTTCTCGGGTCGCCAGGCGGTTCCTTTTAGGAATCAGGAAAACAGCGCCCACCCGGGGCCTGTGGATGAAGTGTGGGTGGAAAGCCTCTTGCTCTCAAAGAATATTTTGGGTTGCTAGCTGCGTTGCGTTTGTACGGATAGCTTGCCTGGGAAACGAAGAACGAGGATGGTTAAATGATACAAGGCAAGTGCTTCCTTCACCCATTCTAGCATGTGGGGGATTAGGATCGCATAATGGAATGATAAGGGAAATGTAAAGATTCCAAGGGATTCTTAAGCTTGCGGGGTGGAGCTTCCACGGACCCAACCGCGGGGCTGGCCGCGGTCGCTGCGCTCGATTTCCTTCGATCCTGCCCGCATGCTATAATCCCCGGGGATGGATCAGTCTGAACGGGGAGCGATGAGCAGACCATGAAATTCTTCGCCAGGCATGGTAGCCGGAAATAGCTTCGTACCGGCCCGGAACGCGAAAGAGGAGGTTTGCCGATGGCTGGAGATCTGGTCATCAACGTCAACGGGAAATCTCACGCGGTAACCGCCGCGCCGGATACCCCGCTGCTGTACGTCCTGCGCAACGAGCTGGGGCTGCACGGTCCGAAATACGGCTGCGGGCTGGAGCAGTGCGGCGCCTGCATGGTGCTGGTAGGCTCGGAAGCCAGGAATTCCTGCAAGCTGACCGTTGGGGAGGTCGGCCAGGCACCGGTCACCACGCTGGAAGGCCTGATCGAAAATGGGGAGCTGCACCCCGTGCAGCGCGCCTTCATTGAGGAACAGGCGGCCCAGTGCGGCTACTGCACCGGCGGCATGATCATCCGCGCCACCGCGCTCCTCCTCCAGAACCCGGAACCAAGCGACCAGAAGATCCGCGCCGCGCTGGACGGCAACCTGTGCCGCTGCGGATCCCACCTGCGCATCCTGCGCGCGGTCAAACGCGCGTCCGAGCTGATGTGGGGAGATGCGCAGCCATGACGGACGCCGGCGGCGCAGCGTTTGCGAAGGGCGGCAGGGAAGACCCGCGGAAGGCGGGGTCTGGCCGGGCGGAATCAGCCTGGGGGGAGACCTCCACCTGGCTAGACGATTGGCTGGCGATCCAACCCGACGGCGCCGTTCTGGCGTTCAGCGGTAAGGTCGAGCTCGGGACGGGGGTAAAAACCGCGCTGGCCCAGATCGTGGCCGAGGAGTTGGACGTGCCGTTCGAATCGGTGCGCATGGTGATGGGCGATACCGACCTCACCCCCAACGAAGGCTTTACCGCGGGCAGCATGACCATCCAATCCACCGGGACCGCGCTGCGCGCGGCCGCGGCCGAAGCCCGGCGCGCGCTCCTCGAGCTGGCCTCCGACCGGCTGGACGCGGCCGTCAACGAGCTGACCGTCGAGAACGGTACGATCCGGATCGCCAATCATCCCGACCGGTCGATCACCTATGCGGAAATCATGGGCGGCCGGCGCTTTAACCTGCAGGTGACCGGGCAGGCGCCGGTGAAGCCGCCCGAAGCGTACCGCATTGTGGGCGTCTCGGTCCCGCGGGTCGATATCCCGCGGATCGTGAGCGGCGAGCACGTCTACATCCAGGACCTGGTTGTCCCTGGAATGCTGCACGCCAGGTTGGTCCGCCCGCCTCACTTGGGGTCAAAGCTCGTTAACATCGACGAGAGCTCGATCCGGGAACTCCCGGGTCCAGTCCAGCTGGTGCGGCACGGGAATTTTATCGCGGTGGTCTCCGAACGCGAGGAGCATGCCATCCAGGCGGCCCACCAGCTCGCGGTAGGCTGGCAGATGGCGGGGAATCTGCCCGGGAATCAGGGGCTGTACGATGCCCTGCGCGGCCAGCCGGCCCAGGAGCGGGTCTTGCTGGACGAGGGCGGTGTGGAGCGCGCGCTCGAAGGTGCTGCCCGCCGACTGCATGCGATCTACACCCAGCCGTACCAGGCCCATGCCTCGATCGGGCCGTCTTGCGCCGTTGCGGATGTGCGCGGTGATCGGGCCACGATCTGGACTGCCACGGCGGGCCCGCATCCCCTGCGGGACGTGCTGGCGCAGCTGGCCGGGATGTCTCCGGAGCGGGTGCACCTGGTCAACGTGGAAGGCGCGGGGGGGTTCGGTCACAACGGCGCCGACGACGCCGCTGCCGACGCGGTCGTACTCTCCAAGGAACTGGGCAGGCCGGTGCGGGTGCAGTGGTCGCGCGAGGACGAGTTTATCTGGGAGCCCAAAGGCCCGGCGGGGGTGATCGAGATCACCGGCGGCCTGGACGAAACCGGCCAGATCGTTGCCTGGGATTACCATCTCTGGTCGCCGACGCACGTCAACCGGTCTCCGGTCGCGCAGTTCCTGCCGACCTCCCTGCTGATCAGCGGACAGACCGCCCCGGCGTCGCCTTTCGCTTTTGGCGCCGAGCGCAACGCGCGGACCAATTATTCGTTTTCGAAACAGCGGGTGACCCTCCACTATACCTCCGACAGCCCGTTGCGGACTTCCGCTTTCCGCAGCCTGGGAGGCGCGGAGAATACCTTCGGCAACGAATCCTTCATGGACGAGATGGCCGCTGCCGCCGGACTGGACCCGATCGAGTTCCGCCTGCGCTACCTCGACGACCCCCGCGGGCGAGCGGTGATTCAGGCCGCCGCGGAGCGCGCCCGCTGGGAGCCGCGGCCTTCCCCTGGACTCCGGCGCACCGGACCGGAGGGGGCTGCCATTGGGCGCGGCATGGCGTACGCCCAATACGAGAACGACCAGGCGATCGTCGCCAGCATCGCCGAGGTCGAGGTAGATCTTTCGAGCGGCGCGGTGCGGGTGACGCGGTTCGTCGTGGCGCAGGACTGCGGGCTGATCATCAACCCGGATGGGGTAAAGAACCAGATCGAAGGCAACGTGATCCAATCCTTGAGCCGGGCGCTCAAAGAAGAGGTCAGGTTCGACCAGGACCGGATCACCAGCGTGGACTGGGAGAGCTATCCCATCCTGAAGTTTTCCGAGGTGCCCGAGGTTGAGATCGTCCTGATCAACCGCCCCGACCAGAGGGCGGTCGGCGTCGGGGAGCCTGCGACGGTGACGACCGCGGCGGCGGTCGCAAACGCAATTTTCGACGCCACCGGCGTGCGCATGCGCCAGATCCCATTCACGCCAGAAAGGGTCAGGGCCGGCATCTCGTGAGCCGGGCCTGCCCGCGGTTTTGACGAACCGCGTGGATATGGGAAGGGCGGCGTGAGGATCCTTAAAAGCAGCCGGCCGTGCAGCCCCTGATTTACCGATCGAATCGCTGCTGAACTTAGGTGCATCCCCCGCTCTGATCCTCTTCAAACGGGGATTAAAGAGATATATAATTGTCCAGGAATCAGCGCAGTTTTAAAGTTCCAGATACCGTCGAAATTTCCAAAACGGAGATGTCGGAGTGCAGGGCACCGATCCGCTCATCCGCACGAAACTACGCCCGCCGTTCATCCGGCCCAGCCGGGTGGCCCGTCCGCACCTGGCTGCCCGCCTGGCCGAAGGCTTGCGCGGACCGCTCAGCCTGATCGTCGCCCCGGCCGGGTTTGGCAAGACCACACTGGCGGCTGAGGCCCTGGCTGCCGCTGGCCTCCCGGCCGCCTGGCTGTCGCTGGACGCAGGGGATAACCAGCCCGGACGGCTGCTCGTCTACCTGATCGCCGCCCTGCAGGCGGTCGACCCGGGGATGGGCCGGGAGGCAGACCAGCTCCTTTCTGGGCTGCAGCCAGCCCCCGAAGAGGCGGTGCTCGGGAGCCTGATCAACGACCTGGAGGAGGGCAGCGGCGACCTGGCGCTGGTGCTGGACGACCTCCAGTTCCTCACCCACCCGGCCGCTTACAGGCCGGTAGCCTTTCTGGTCGAGCACTGCCCCCGCCGGCTGCACCTGCTGGTGGCCAGCCGTTCGGACCCGGCCCTGCCGCTGGCCCGGCTGCGGGCGCGCGGGCAGCTGGTGGAGCTGCGCGCCGCGGACCTGCGCTTCAGCCGGGAGGAGGCGGGCGCCTTCCTCACCGGTGTGATGGGGCTGCAGCTGGACGGCGGATCGGTGGCCCTGCTCGAAGCGCGCACCGAGGGATGGGTGGCCGGGCTGCAGATGGCGGCCCTCTCCTTACGCGAGCGGGAAGACGTGGCCGGGTTTATCCAGGGTTTCTCGGGCACCCACCGCCACATCCTGGATTACCTCTTAGAGGAGATCCTCTCGGCTCAGCCGGAGCAGGTGCAGGCCTTCCTGCTGGAGACCGCGCTCCCCGAGCGGTTGTGCGGGGGGTTATGCGAGGCCCTGGTGGGGGGAGAAGTGGGGTCGGGGCAGGCGATGCTGGAATACCTGGACCACAATAACCTGTTTGTGGTGGGGCTGGACGAGGAGCGGGGCTGGTTCCGCTACCACCACCTTTTTGCCGACCTGCTGAGGGCCCGGCTGGCACAGGCCCATCCGGAGCGGGTGGGGGAGCTGCACCGGCGGGCGGCGGGATGGTTCGAGGGGCAGGGGTGGATCGCGGAGGCGGTGCAGCAGCGGGTGGCCGGCGGGGAGGTGGAGAGTGCGGCGCGGCTGATCGAGCGCTATGGGCCGGCCCGCTGGGTGGTGAGCGACCCCTCGATCATCCAGATGGCCGACAGCCTGCCCCCTGACCTGCTCGCGAACTATCCCAAATTGAATCTATACCGGTCCTGGCTGCTGATCAGCCGGGGATCCATTGAGAAAGCGCTGCCCCTGTTGAAAAATTTGGAGGAGCAGCTTGCCGGTGCTGACCCGGCCTCCGGGCAGCATTGGATGTCCATGCTGGTCGGGCTGGCTTTATCCTTCCTGGCCTCCTCGCCGGTCGCGCCCGAAGCAGACCCACTCCCCGACCCCCGAGCTTTGGAGGAGATCCCTGCTGACGAGCCGATCTTGCGGGATGCCGCGGATAACTTTTATGGGATGACCCTGAGCAGGCGCGGGGATATCGACCGGGCTGCAGATTTCTCTGCCCGGTGCATTCAAAAGAAGAGGGTTTCCCAGGGGAGCCTGGAAGATATCGCCCTGACCCCGCTGCTGGCCAGCCTGTATCTTTTCCAGGGCCGCCTGCACGCTGCAGCCGCCCTCTGCCGGGAATTTTTAGCCTCCGTCCACTTGAAGGGGATCCGGGTCTCGACGGCCTGCAATATGGAGGTCGTTTTGGGGGACGTGCTCTATGAATGGAACTGTCTGGAGGAGGCCGAAAAGACCCTCCGGGATGGAATTCGGGCGAATGAGCCCTGGGGGAATATCATGGCGGACGGCTTTGGGCTCTTAGCCCTGACCTTCGTCCTCCAGGCAAAGGGCGACTTTCAGGGAGCGATGCAGGCCGTGGATCAGTTCGAGCAAAGGATGGGGGGGCAATTCCGGCCGGTCGAAATGAGAGGGCCTTTCCGCACCCTCCGGGTTCGCGTGCAGCTCGCCAGCGGCGACCTTCCGGGGGCGGCTGATTGGGCGGACCGGATTGAGCGCAGCGAAGACTTCCAGCTCCACCGCGATGATTACCGGATCACCCTCGCCAGCATCCGACTGGCGCAGGGCAGGTACGCGGAGGTCGAAAAAATACTGTCAGGGACGCCGGCCGTGCCGGTGGCCGGTAATCGGATTGCCTGGCAGATTGAATCCCACCTGCTCCTGGCCGCAGCGATCGCGGGGCAGGGGCGCCAGACGGAGGCATTCGGAATCGTCGAATCTTGTCTCGTGCTGGCCGAGCCGGAGGGGTATATCCAGGTCTTTTTGAATGCCGGCGGGCCGGCCCGGGAATTGTTGGTCGCTTTGCTTCGGTCTGGAGCTTCCGGACATGGAGCATTCGCCCGAAAGCTGCTTGAGGCATTTCTACCGCCGGGAGAGGCTGATTCTCCTGCCTCTCAGCCAGCCGGGTTGGTCGAGCCGCTTTCAGAGCGCGAGGTCGAGGTGCTCCGCCTCATCGCCACGGGGAAGACCAACCAGGAGATCGCCCACCAGCTGGTGGTGGCCCGGGGCACCATCAAAGCCCACTCCGCCAGCATCTTCCGCAAGCTGGATGTCTCCAACCGGACCGAGGCAGTCGCCCGCGCCCGGCAGCTCGGCATTCTTCCCTAAACCCTCTCAGTCCATCCCTAAACCCTGAAAATAACCCCCGGATCTGCCATTTGGCGGATGCGGGGGTCCTTCCCGCGCGCTAAATTATGGACAGTACTTGATCAGGAGGGCTGTGGGATGCCGGAATTTTACGAGATCAAAATTCAAGGCCGTCTGGATCCAGGCTGGTCGGAGTGGTTTTCCGGCTTGCAGCTGAGTCACCTGGAGGGGGATGAGACCCTGCTCTCCGGCTGGCTGGCAGACCAGGCGGCTCTGCATGGGCTGCTCGAGCGGATTCGCGATCTCAACCTGACCCTCATTTCCGTCAATCGAGTTTGATGCAAAAGGAGAAAAACATGAACACGTTCGTCAATAGCACCACAATTCTGGCCGGAGGGATCGGCCTGGTCCTGCTGGGGGCGGGGGTTGGTTTCGCCTCCCTGGGGATCGCTTCGGGCAGCAAAGTTCTCAGCCAGCCGCTGGCGGAGCCGCTCAACGGCGCTACGAGCGCAAAGGTTGAAATCAGCGCCGGCTCCGGCAACCTGGCGGTCGACCCGCTGGCGAGCGAAGGCACGCTTCTGGCCAGCGGCACGCTGGAGTACCCGGAGAAGCAGGCAGCCCCTACCCGCACCCGGAGCTGGAACAGCGGCCAGGAAACCTTCAGCATCCAGGCGGGCAGCTACCGGCAGTCCGGATTCCACTTTCCCTGGCAAGCCTGCAACGGGCTGATCAACTGGCAGATCCACCTCAACCCAGCGGTCCGCATGGATCTCACCACCCACAGCGGGGGCGGCAACCTCAACCTGAACCTGGCCGAGATGTCCCTCAGCAGGGTGGCGGCCGACACCGGCGGCGGGAATGTCGAGCTGGTCCTTCCGGCGAATGCATCGGATCTGAGCGTGAACGCAAAGACCGGCGGGGGCAATGTGACCGTCGAGGTGGGGGAAGGCATCACCGGCAGCAGCACGATCCTGGCGAAGAGTGGGGCAGGCAACGTCACCGTGCGCGTGCCGTCTGGGATCGCGGTCCGGGTGCAGGCCTCGAGCGGGATGGGCAAAAAGCTGATGGACGCGAGCTTGACCCAGGTGGATCAAAGCACCTACCAGACGCCCGGGTATGAGACCGCGGCGAATAAGATCGAGATCACGGTCTCGAGCGGCGCGGGGAATGTGAGCGTCATCACGAGGTGAGACCGAAAAGGCTGGCGGCGAAGGATGCCGCCAGCCTGGCCTGCCCCTGGGATCATCAATCAACCCTGTCTAGCAAGGCAGTTCATTGCCCCGCGGTTTGGATGAGCGCGGGAAAGCAAAACAAAAGGAGTCCTGAAATGAATAAAAAAATAGTGGACATGCAAGCAAATCATACAACCCACACGGATGCTGGAGAGACGACGATAAAGCTAAAAGAACTGGTCGGAAGTGGTGAAAAGATCGGGCTGCTGGCCCTCCCCTTTTTGGTCGTCGGAGTCATTCTGAATATCCTGGTTCCAGCGGAATTCAGCGTCGGCGGTCCATCCACCCTGCTGAGCGTGATTTCGATCCTTGTTCTGATCCCGGGGGTGACCGTCTGGATCTGGTCGGTGGTTTTGATCCTAACCCGGGTGCCCCAGAGAAAGCTGATCACGGACGGGCCGTATGCTCTGGCCAGGCATCCCCTGTATACCGGCGTGGCATTCCTGGTCCTGCCATGGGCTGGCTTTCTGCTGAACACGTGGTTGGGACTGGTCTTCGGGATCGTTATCTATATTGGATCCAGGCTGTTCTCGCCGGATGAAGATGCAGCGCTTTCAAAGACTTTTGGCGCAGCCTGGGCCAAATACAACCAAACGGTCTTACTCCCGTGGCTGTAAAGCGGATTGGCGCGTCCGGAGAAGCCGGTTTTCGGGCGTCTACAGGAGTGCGGCCCTGATCGCGACCGGGACCCGGTATCCGGCAGACGCGCCAGCCTGCCAAACCCTGCGAAGGCCTGTCCTGCGAATCCTCCTCTCCTCGCTGCGAGATTATTTAGGAAAGCGGGGTCAGATGCGAGATGCAGGGCAGGCCTTCAACCTGGTCTCGTCTCCTTCCCGGCCATTTTTCTCGGCGAAGGTTTATAAATTGGTATAATCAGGTCCGGATCCGGGAAATTATTAAATGAATTCTCGCCGAAGAAGATTGCCGTTATTGTGGGTAGGTTGGATCTTGATCGTCGCCGCCGGGGCCGGGGCGGGGTATTTCGTCACGAAAAACCAGATCGGTCAGAACGTCCCGCCCGCGGCCACCGCGACCAGC
>JAJYJF010000429.1 GCA_021796375.1 Chloroflexota bacterium
ATGAAGGGCAAGCAGGGGTGGGTGGCCACCGCCTCGAAGGACGCCATCCCCAATGTGGCAATCAAAGGCTCGGTCCGGGTCCTCGATGATGAGCACCTCATCTTCGCCGACCTGTTCTCTTTCAAGACCCGCAAGAACCTGGAAGAGAATCCGGTAGTGGCGATAATGGTCATGGACGTGGAGAGTCGCCGGGGATACAGCCTGAAAGGCAGGGTCGAGCTGATCAGCTCCGGCCCGCTCTACGACCAGACCTACGAGGGGATCAAGAAAGCACTCGGTCCGCAGGCGCCGGTGCCAAAGTACGTGGTTAAAGTCGAGGTCCAGGCTATTTTCGATCAATCGCTCGGGCCGAATGCGGGCCGGCAGATCGCCTGAACCGCGAGGGGCAGGACGGTCCCATATAGGGTTGGTTATCGGTGAGAAAGGCTGGAGATTGGTGAGATGAAAATTGCGGACGGTGTGGAAATGCTCGAGCTGACGGCCAGCATGATGGGGCGGGCCAGCGCCTTTTACCCGACGCTGGTCTGGGATGCGGAGGTGTTTGTCCTCATCGACACCGGGTATCCGGGAATGTTCGCGGAGCTGCGCGAAGCCGTCGACCGGACCGGGGTGGGGTTCAGCCGCCTCAACCGGGTCATCCTGACCCACCACGATATTGACCATATCGGCAATCTGGCGCTGATCGAGCGCGAGCTGGGGCAGGTCAGGGTGCTGGCCTATAGGGATGAAATCCCATACATTAACGGTGAGAAGCGGCCGCTTAAGCTGGCGCAGATGGAAGATACCCTGGATTCGCTGCCACCCGAGCGAAGAGGCTTCTACGAGCGGTTGAAATCAGGCTTCCAGGGCGCCACCGCGCCCGTCGACGAAGCCCTCACCGACGACCAGGTGCTGCCGTTCAACGGGGGGATGACCGTTATCCACACCCCGGGCCACACCATCGGCCACCTCTCGCTGTACCTGAACCGCTCGAAGACGCTGATCACCGGGGATGCGCTGCGGGTGGAGAACGGAGTCCTCATCCAGACGCCGGCAAGCATGAATCATGACATGGATTCGTACGGGCAATCGCTGGACAAGCTGGCGAAATTCGAGATTGAGACGGTCGTCTGCTATCACGGCGGGCTGTACCGGGACCATCCCAGCCAGCGGATCGCCGAGCTCGCGCGGGCCAGGTAGAGCGAACCGGGGTTCGCGATAGCCTGGCGTGCTTGTATTTCATTTTCTTCTACTATTATCGGTTAAGCTGCGGTTGTTGGGGCAGGGCGGAAACTGGGCTTTTGAACTGCTCTCCGGTACCGGTCACCGCTAACCAGGAGCGCGCTCCGCGGATGCCGGTGGCGGAACCCGCGCGGGGCAGCGGGCTGCGGGCCTGAATCCAGATCTGGCGCATCCCGGGTCATTTTTTAAATCGCCTGGCCCTTGAACTGGCTCATGTACAGGTGGTGGTAGAAGCCCTTTTTATCCAGCAGCTGCTGGTGCGTCCCCTTTTCCACGATCTCGCCGTGATTGATCACCACCACCTGGTCAGCGTCCCGGATGGTCGACAGGCGGTGGGCGATGACGAAGCTGGTCCGGCCTTTCATCAACCGCAGCAGGGCTGCCTGGATCCTGGCCTCGGTCCGTGTATCCACGCTGCTGGTGGCCTCATCCAGGATGAGAATGGCCGGATCGGCCAGGATGGCCCTGGCGATCGCCAGGAGCTGGCGCTGTCCCTGGCTGAGGTTGCCGGCCCGCTCGCTCAGGTTGGTCTGGTAGCCCTGCGGCAGCTGGCGGATGAAATGATCGGCGTCGGCCATCCGGGCGGCTTCGATGCACTCTTCGTCGGTCGCACCCAGCCGCCCGTAGCGGATGTTTTCCATCACGGTATCGGAGAAGAGAAAAGTATCCTGCAGCACCAGCCCCAGCTTCTGCCGCAGGTCTGCCTTGCGGATATCCCGGATGTCGATGCCGTCCAGGGTGATCTTGCCGCCCTGGATCTCGTAGAACCGGGTCAGCAGGTTGACGATCGTCGTCTTTCCAGCCCCGGTAGGCCCGACCAGGGCGATGATCTGCCCTGCCCTGGCGTCCAGGCTCATATTCTTAATGATCGGGACGCCTTCCTGGTAGCCGAAGCGCACGTTATCGAAGCAGACTTCCCCCTTCACGGTGGAGAGGGGGAGCGCGCCGGGCGCGTCGGGGACCTCCGGCTGCGTATCGATAATCTCAAAAACGCGCTCCGCTCCGGCCAGGGCCGCCTGGATCGAGTTGTAAATGTTGGAAATCTGGCGCAGCGGCGAGACAAAATTCTGGCCGTAGTTGATAAATGTGGCGATCATCCCCACGGTCACCAGGTTTTTCAACGCCAGAAACCCGCCCAGGCCGGCCAGGACGATCACGAAGAAATTACCCAGTACGTTGGTCAGCGGCATCAGCAGCAGCGCGTAGCTGTTCGCGTACACCCCGGCTTTGTACACTGCTTCGTTGTGCTTCCGGAAGTCTTCGATGACGGATTCATTGCGCCGGAACGCCTTGATCACTTTTTGACCGCTGATCATTTCCTCGGTAAAACC
>JAJYJF010000430.1 GCA_021796375.1 Chloroflexota bacterium
GCCGAGTGGCAGGCCAGCATGGCGCCCTTTTTTGAAGCCCTGGGCGACCTGCGGCCGGATGAAGGCATGTTTGAGCTCGAGGAAGTATTTCACCTGGATTGACCGGAGCGCCGCATGAGCCAGACGACCCATTGTCTTGCCCTGGATTTAGGCGCGGAGAGCGGCCGCGCGATGCTTGGCACGCTGGATGGGAATCGGATCGCGCTGGAGGAGATCCACCGCTTCCCGAACGGTCCCGTCCGCCTGCCGGATGGGATCCACTGGGACGTGCTGCGCTTGTGGAGCGAGATTAAGGCCGGCCTGGCGCTGTCCGTGAAAAAAACCTCCGGGAGCCTAGCCAGCCTGGGTCTGGATACCTGGGGAGTTGACTTTGCGCTTCTGGATTCCGCGGGCGCGCTGCTCGGCAACCCTTTTCATTACCGCGACAGCCGGAATGAGGGCACGATGGCGGAGCTCTTCCGCCGCATGCCGCGCGAGCAAATTTTTGAATATACCGGCATCCAGTTCATGCCGATCAATACCCTGAACCAGCTGATTTCGATGGTGGTCCGCGCTTCGCCCCAGCTGCAGGCCGCGCAGACCTTCTTGACCGTCCCGGATCTTTTCAACTACTGGTTGAGCGGCCGGATGGTTTGCGAGCGCACCAATGCCACCACCACCCAGTGCTTCGATCCGCGCCGGAATGCGTGGGCTGCCCCTCTGATCGAGGCGATGGGCATCCCCACACGCATCTTCCCGGAGGTCATTCCCCCCGGGACAGTGCTGGGCGGCCTGCTCCCGGATACCGCCGAGGAAACCGGCGCGGGAGGCATCCCGGTGATCGCCCCGGCCTGCCACGATACCGGCTCAGCGGTGGCAGCCGTGCCCGCCTCAAACACCGATTTTGCCTGGATCAGCTCCGGAACCTGGTCGATTATGGGCGCCGAGGTCCCAAACCCGGTGATCAGCCCGCAGGCACTGGATTTCAATTTGACCAACGAGGGCGGCGTCGCCGGCACCTGGCGGCTGTCAAAAAATATCGCGGGGATGTGGCTCGTCCAGCAGTGCCGCCACACCTGGTCGCGCCAGGGGCTGGAGCTGTCTTATGACGAGCTGACCCGCCAGGCAGCCGCCGCCCGGCCTTTCCTGGCGGTCATCGACCCGGATGCGCCCGAGTTCCTGCCGCACGGAGATATGCCCGCCCGCATCCGCCAGTACTGCGCGCGCAGCGGGCAGGCCGTGCCGGAAAGGCCTGGCGAGGTCGTCCGGGTGGCGCTGGAGGGTTTGGCCCTCCGCTACCGCTGGCTGCTCGAGCGGCTGGACCTGGTTCTCGGCCGGCAGCTGGAGCCAATTCACATTTTCGGCGGCGGCTCACGGAACGGCCTGCTCAACCAGTTCACCGCCGATGCCACCCGGCGGACGGTCATCGCCGGCCCGGTCGAAGCGACCGCCATGGGAAACGTCCTGATGCAGCTCGTGGCGCTGGGACGCCTGGGCTCCATCGCCGAAGGGCGCGAGCTGGTCCGTGGGTCGTTTACACCGCAGGTATTCGAGCCCGGCCCATCCGCGGCCTGGGAAAACGCCTACAGATATCTATGCGAGGAAATCTTGAAAAATGCTTGAAAAACCATATCCAGAATTTGACGAGCTGCTGACCTCGATCGGTGAGGCGGGCTACCGCCTTTCGGAAATCGAGGCCAGCGAAGGGGCGGCTGGCAACATATCCGTATACGTCGGCTGGCCGCTGGATCCGCGCCGCAGGTTTCCCCTGATGGAGTCGATCGACCTGCCGCAGCCGGTCCCCGAGCTGGCTGGCAAGCTGTTCCTGGTGACCGGCTCCGGGCGAAGGCTCCGTGAGGTGATCCATGACCCGGCCGCCAATTTGGGCTGCCTGATCGTCGACCCCGGCGGGCTGACGGGCCAGCTCTACACCTCACCCCGCCGCCTGTTCACCCGCCTGACGAGCGAATTCAATACTCACCTCGCGGCGCATTATGATCAGGTGCTCAAAACCGGGACGAACTTTCACGTGATCGTCCACGCCCAGCCTCCTTACCTGACCTACCTCAGCCATATCCCGCGCTATCAAGAAACCCAGATCCTCAACCGCCATATCTTGCGCTGGCAGCCCGAGCTGATCGTGCACCTGCCCGAGGGAATCGGGGTGGTCCCCTTCTGCGTCCCTGGCAGCCAGGACCTGATGGAGCACACCATCCGCGAGCTTGGCGACCACAGCGTCGTGGTCTGGAGCAAGCACGGGGCGATCGCGCGATCGGACCTATCGGTCAAGCGCGCCGCCGACCGCATCGAATACGCCGAAACCGGCGCGCGCTACGAATATATGAACCTGACTAACCACGAAATGGGCGAAGGTCTTTCGGCGGATGAAATCAAAGCCATCTGCCAGGCATTGCATCTTAGTCAGACGATCTTCTAAATCTGAAAACGGGAGTTGGGCGACAATGAGCCAATCAGATGAAGAACGAATCCGGGCCGCCTACCGCCTGGCAAAGGAAAGGTACGCCGAGCTCGGGGTGGATACCGACCGGGCGATGGATGCCCTCAGC
>JAJYJF010000431.1 GCA_021796375.1 Chloroflexota bacterium
TGCCTCAAGGCCGGCGACCCGCTGAGCTGCATCAACGCCCTGCAGTCTCCGCAGGACCCGCCCGGTTTCGGCCCGCGCGGGCACCCGGCCCCGGATTACGCCTGGACGGATATGACCTACCTGCTGTATAAAAACCAGGTGAGCTGGAAGTTCTATATCCAGTCCGGGTCGCAGCCCGACTGCGCGAATGACGCCGCCAGCTGCCCGCCCGTCCACCAGGATGCCAAAACCCCCGGCATCTGGAACCCGCTGCCGTTCTTTGATACGGTGAAAGCGGACCGCCAGCTGGGAAATATTATCGGCATTTCAAATTTCTACCGGGATGCAAAAGCCGGCACGCTGCCGGCGGTCAGCTGGATCACCCCCAGCCAGGGCAACAGCGAGCACCCGCCGGCGCTGGTCAGCGACGGCCAGGCCTGGACCGCTTCCCTGATCGATGCGATCGAGCAAGGCCCCGCCTGGTCCTCGACCGCCATCTTCCTCAGCTGGGATGATTGGGGCGGGTTCTACGATCACGTCGTCCCACCCACGGTGGACCAGAACGGGTACGGGCTGCGCGTCCCCGGCCTGGTGATCAGCCCGTACGCGAAAAAGGGCTATATCGATCACCAGATCCTGAGTCACGACGCTTACAACAAGCTGATTGAGGACCTTTTCATGGGCAGCCAGCGGCTGGATCCGAAAACCGACGGCCGTCCGGACCGCCGCCCGACGGTGCGCGAGGACGTCCCGATCCTCGGCAACCTGCTGAGCGATTTCGACTTCAACCAGACGCCGAACCCGCCCCTCATCCTGCCCATCCACGTCACGCTCGCCGTTTCAGCCGGACAGTGACCGCGCCCCGAAGGCGGCCCGGCCGTTCGCCAGGCCGCCTCTGATTCAGGGCAGGGCCGGGATGGTTTCCTAAACGTCGAAATACAGCGTGTACTCGTACGGGTGCGGGCGTATCCGTACCGGGTCGACCTCGACCTCGCGCTTGTAGCCGATATACGCCTCCAGCAGGTCCATCGTGAACACGTCGCCCTTCAGCAGGAACTCGTAATCGGCTTCCAGCGCATCCAGCACGTCCGAGAGCGAGCCCGGCACCTGCTTGATCAGCCGCGCTTCCTCGGGCGGCAGCTCATAGAGGTCCTTATCGGCCGGCTCGCCCGGGTCGATCTGGTTCTGGATGCCGTCCAGGCCGGCCAGGAGCAGCGCCGCGAAGGTGAGGTACGGGTTGGCCGACGGGTCCGGCGCGCGGAACTCGATGCGCTTGGCCTTCGGGCTCTTGGAGTACACCGGGATGCGGCAGATGGCCGAGCGGTTGCGCTGCGAATAGGCCAGGTTCACCGGGGCCTCGTAGCCCGGCACCAGCCGGCGGTAGGAGTTGGTGGTGGGGGCAACGATCGCCAGCAGCGCCGGCGCGTGCTTGAGCAGCCCGCCGATGTAGCAGCGCGCCATGTCCGAGATCTGCGCGTACCCCGCCTCATCGTAAAAGGCGTTCTTCTCCCCATTCCACAGGCTCTGGTGGACGTGCATGCCGCTGCCGTTGTCGCCGAAGAGCGGCTTGGGCATGAAGGTGGCGGTCAGGCCGTTCTGGCGGGCCACGTTCTTCACGAAGTACTTGTAGATCATCACGTTATCCGCCATGCGCAGCAGCGTATCGAAGCGCATGTCGATCTCGGCCTGCCCGGCTGTGGCGACCTCATGGTGATGCACCTCGATCGCCACCCCGGCCGCCTCCAGCGCCATCACGATTTTGCTGCGCACGTCCTGCTGGCTGTCGGAGGGCGGCACGGGGAAGTACCCCCGCTTGGGCTGGATCTGGGCGCCCAGGTTGGGCTGGAGCGCCTCGCCGCTGTTCCACCAGCCTTCGACGCTGTCGATGTAATAGAAAGACGAGTTGACGCCGCCGCCATAGCGCACGTCGTTGAACATGAAAAACTCGGCCTCCGGGCCCCAGTAGCTGGTCTGCGCGATGCCCGTCTGCTTGAGATACGCCTCAGCCTTGCGCGCCACGTAGCGCGGATCGCGCGAATAGGGCTGGCGGGTGACCGGGTCGTACACGTCGCAGATGATCACCAGCGTGGGCACTTCCAGCGTGGTGTCGATCAGGGCTGTGTTTGGGTCGAGCATCAGCAGCATGTCCGATTCGTGGATTTCCTTGAACCCGCGGATCGACGAGCCGTCGAAACCGATCCCGTCTTCAAATAAGGAGGCGTCCAGCTGGTGCGCGGGGATGCTGAAATGCTGCCAGGTCCCCGGCATATCCGTGAACCGCAGGTCCACCATCTGGACTTTTTCTTTAAGCTTCAGTACGTCATCAACTGTTTTGGCCATACAGGCGCTCTCCTTTTTTAATAAATCGGGGGCTGATCGTCCCTTAATGATTACAACCGAACCCGGCCGCTGGCTTCCGCACCCAACCACCAGATATTCCAGCATTCTACTCGCTCGGCGTGAGTGTGTACATTCCCCAAATGGGTCATTTTTCCCGGTCCGTATGATAAACTCGACATGACCGGGAAACAGCGCCGCCTGGAGACCCCCTCCGATCTG
>JAJYJF010000025.1 GCA_021796375.1 Chloroflexota bacterium
GAGCAAAGAACAGCCCGCTGATGACGAGCCCCGAGGCCAGCTCGGAGAGGATCATCAGCTTGCGGCGGTCGAACCGGTCGCACAGCCAGCCCGCCGCCGGGCTGAAAACAAGCGCCGGCAGCAGGCCGGCCAGATACACCCCAACCGACTCCGCCACGCTCCCCCCGCCGCGGAAGACGAGCATGGCATACACCGCCATCATCGTGATCCAGTTCCCGGTGGTGCTGACCGATTCAGAGGCGCCCAGGATCAACAGCCGGTTATTTTTCAATAACGATTTTAACGTAGCCACCCGATCTCCAAATATTATTAGTCAAATATCTACGCATATAGTATAGACAGGAACCAAATGATTGTCAATCCCCATTTTGTGCCGCCAACAAGGTGAGGAGTGGATTGCTCCTCAAACTAACCGTAAGAAAGTGATTCGTGAAGAAGAGGCCTGGACCGCCCCCCTTGCCGCGCAAACTTTTCTGGAATTGGATGATCCGGCCCTGCACGCAGCCGGCTTCAGCCGCCAGAAAACCGCCTGCGGGCGCATCCTGGCCCGGGCTGCGCCTTAGCAAATCCTTCCGTGAGCAAATGAGGCAGCCGTTTGATCTGCTCCTGGGGAGAAGAACATTTGAGATATTTGCATCCTGCTGGCCACCTCACGAAGAGACGCGGCCTGGCGTCAACGAAGCAACCAAATATGTTGCATCGAATACGCTGACAAGGCATGGGTGGAGGAACGCGGCCATTTTAAAAGATGACGCTCCGGCTGAAATTAAAAAGCTCAAACAACAAGCTGGTCCTGACTTAGAAATGTCTGGGAGTGGCAATCTCGTCCGAACGCTTCTGAAGCGCGACTTGATCGACGAGTTAGGGTTGAAAATCTATCCTATCCCTCTGGGGATGGGGAAACGCTGGTTTGCCGAAGGCACGGTTCCCGCAGCCTTTAGAGTCCATGAATCGATCATCTCGCCCAGTGGAGTCATTGTTGCTCCCTTCAAGCGCGCAGGAGAAGTCAAAACGGGCCGTCTTGAATAAAAACATCCATACTGATTACCCAATCGCCCTCCCCAGGCATGCTATAATCTCCCCAGGGTAACTACCAGGGAACGGATCATGATCGACAGCTGCCGCTAAATCCCACCATTTTTCGGGAAACGATTCTCGGGTCAGTTCTCATGCTTTCCATGAGCTCATCGCCGGGGGCGTTCGCCCCCGGTTTTTATTTTTCAAGGCAGCGGTTATGCTTCACGTTCAAAACCTATCCAAATCCTTTGGGACCGAAACCCTTTTTGAAGGGGTGAATTTCGTCCTCAACCCCGGGGACCGGTCCGGCCTGATCGGCCCAAACGGGTGCGGTAAAACTACCCTCCTGCGCATCCTGGCCGGCGAAGAGCGGGCGGATCGCGGATCTGTCATTTTTGACCCGCCCGGGCTGAAGCCCGGCTACCTGGCGCAGGGCTTTTCCTTCGCGGACGGTGAAACCCTTGCAGGCTACATCAACCGGATGGAAGGCGATCTTCCCGGGCTTTCCTCCCGGCTGGAGACGCTGGCAGCCGCGCTGGCTGCAGATCCCGGCAGCGGCCGTCTTCAGGCTGAATACGACGAGACCCTCACCCGCCTCTCAGCGGTTGCGGAAAGCGCCGGTCAGGGCCCGGCGGTGCTTGCCGGCCTCGGGCTGAACCGGGTGCCACCAGGACTGCCAATCGCCACCCTCTCGGGCGGGCAGAAGACGCGTCTCGCCCTGGCGGGAGTGCTGCTGGCTTCCCCACCGCTGCTCCTGCTGGACGAGCCCACCAACCATCTGGACCTCGAGATGCTGGCCTGGTTGGAAACGTTGCTGGCAGGTTACAGGGGCGCGGCGCTGATCGTCTCGCACGACCGGGCTTTCATCGACCACACCGTCCAGCGAATTCTCGACCTGGACCCCGAAAAACACCGTGTCCGCGAGTATACCGGCAACTACTCCGACTATCTACGGCAGGTGCTGGCCAAGCGAGAGCGAAATCTATCCCAGTACAAAGACCAGGTTTACGAGATTCGCCACATGCGCCAGGATATCAATCGGACCAAGCAGCAGGCAGCCTGGGTCGAGCAGACTACCACGCCCAGGCAGCCGGGGGTGCGCCGGATCGCCAAGAAGGTGGCAGCCAAGGCCAAATCACGCGAAAAGAAGCTCGAGCGCTACCTGGAATCAGACGAGATCATCGAAAAACCGAAGATGGGCTGGCAGATGAAGCTGGAGTTTTCCGGCGCCCAGACCAGCGGCCGGGACGCGCTCGCCCTGGAGGATCTGGCGGTCGGATACAACGGCAGGGCACTGCTCGAAGGCCTGAACCAGGTCGTCCGCCTGGGGGCAAGGATCGCGCTCACCGGGCCGAACGGCAGCGGAAAGACCACCCTGCTGAAAACCATCTCCGGCGGACTGCCCCCGGTGGCTGGAAGGGTCCGGCTCGGGGCCAACGTGCAGCTGGGGGGGATGGCTCAGGAACAGGAAGAGCTCGACCCGGGCCTCAATGCGCTCGAGACGATCCAGGCCGCGCGTCCCTCCTCAGAAACGGATGCGCGCAGCTTTCTGCACTACTATTTGTTCGCCGGCGACGACGTCTTCACCCCCATAAGCCGCCTGTCTTACGGCGTGCGCGCCCGGCTCTCGCTTGCCCGGCTGGTAGCCCTTGGCTGCAATCTGCTTCTCCTCGACGAACCGCTCAACCACCTGGATATTCCGTCGCGGGCGCGCTTCGAGCAGGCCCTCTCGGGGTTCGAAGGCACCGTCCTGGCCGTCGTCCACGACCGCTACTTTATCGAGACGTTCGCCACCCAGGTGTGGGAAATCAGGGATGGGAAGATGCTGACCTGAATGGCGGTCTGTTCACTGTAAAACTTCCCTGGCCAGCTCGCGGCTGAACTGGGTGTGGTAGAGGTGCGCGTACAGCCCGCCGCCCTCCAGAAGCTCCGCGTGGGTGCCGCGCTCGACAATCTGCCCCCGGTCCATCACCAGGATCTGGTCGGCCGCCAGGATGGTGGAAAGCCGGTGGGCGATCACGATGCTCGTCCGGCCCGCCATCACCCGCTTGAGCGCCTCCTGGATGAGCAGCTCGGATTCGCTATCCAGGTGGCTGGTAGCCTCATCGAGCACCAGAATGCGCGGGTCCTTGAGGATGACGCGCGCCAGGGCGATGCGCTGCTTCTCGCCGCCGCTCAGGCGGTAGCCGCGCTCCCCGACCACCGTATCGTAGCGGTCCGGCAGCTCCTGGATGAAGTCGTGGATATTGGCGGCGCGGGCAGCCGCTTCCAGCTCTGCCTGGGTAGCTTCCAGGCGCGCGTACAGCAGGTTGGTGCGGATCGTGTCGTGGAAAAGGTGGGTCTCCTGGGTGACCATGCCGATCTGGCCCGCCAGCGAATCGAGCTCCACGTCGCGCAGGTCGTGGCCGTCGATCAGAATGCACCCCTGGGTCGGGTCGTAAAGCCGCGGGATGAGGTACGTCAGGGTGGTTTTACCCGCCCCGCTCGGTCCCACCAGCGCGGTCAGCTGTCCCGGTTCAACCTTAAAAGAGACGTTCTCCAGTGCGGTAGCACGCGCCTGGGTGTGCGGCTCTTCCTCGCCGCCTTCGCCGTTCGTTGCCCCGCCGCGCCCGCCGGATAGAACGGCGGTCACATTGTCTATATGCCCCACCCGGCGGACGTCTCCCAGCAGCCCCTGCCCGTCCGTGTCGTAGCGGAAGCTGACCCCATCGAACACGATCTCGCCCCGCGCGTGTTCCAGCCGCACCGCCCCTGGACGGTCGAGGATATCCGGCGGGAGGTCGACCACCTCAAACACGCGCTCGAAGCTGACCACCGAGGTGGCGAAATCAACCGGCGCATTGGCCAGCCCCTGGAGCGACGAGTACAGGCTGGTGAGGTAAGCGCCGAAAGCCACGATGGTGCCGACGGTGAAGACATGGCGGATGGCGAGGTATCCACCCATGCCGTACACCAGCGCGGTCCCGACCGCGGAGAGCAGTCCCACGATCCCGAAGAAAACGGAACCCATCACCGCGCGGCGGATTCCCAGGTTGCGGACGACCGCCGCCCGGTCTTCAAACCGGTGGACCTCGACGGGCACCCGCCCGAAAAGCTTTACCAGCAGGGCGCCGCCGATATTGAGGGTTTCGTTCATCATCGCGTTCATCTGGGCATTGGCTTCCATCTGCTGCTCGGCGACCACGCGCAGGCGGTTCCCCAGCTTGCGGGCGGCGACGATGAAAAGCGGAAGGATCAGCACGCTGATGACGGTCAGCCGCCACTCCAGGGTCAGCATGACCGAAAGGACGGCGACCGCCTGGACGATATCCGTGACGATGTTGACGATGGTGTTGCTGATGGCATTCTGCGCCCCGACCACGTCGTTGTTCAGGCGGCTCATCAGCTCTCCCACCTTGGTATGGGTGAAAAAGCGCAGTGAAAGCCGCTGCAGGTGGGAGAACAGCGCCACGCGCAGATCGTAGATCACCCCCTCTCCCACCGCGGTATTCAGCCGGCGCTGCAGGATGTTGATCAGCCCGCCGACCGCTGGGATGGCCAGCAGCGCCAGCGCCAACAAAATCAGGCGGTGGATGTTGCCGCTGGGGATGGTCCGGTCGATCAGATCGCGCAGGATCAGCGGGGTGAGCAGGGTCAGCCCGGTGGAAGCCAGCAGCAGCACCAGCATCCCGAGGATCAGCCAGCGGTACGGCCGGGAATAAGCGAAAACGCGCTTCAGCAGGCTCCAGGTAAACTTGGGTTTTTCATCGGTGGCAGATAGATAACGCCACCAACCCGCTCCGTGAAATCCCATCATTAATTCCTCTCAAAATACTCCTAATTTTGGTTATTATACGCTCCCTGGTCCGGGTGCCCTCCCGGATAAACGGGCAGGTATCCCCGGTTGAACGGCCCGAAGGCGGTGCTTCCCGGATTGGCGCCCCGGTTCGGGCGGTCCATCCCCGTGCCCATTCCACAGGCCGGGCGCCGCCGTCCCGGCCGGAAGCGCAGGAGAGAAGGTCCCGGCGGCAGCCGCAGGTCTCCCGAGGACGCGCTTTCCCCCCTCCCTTACAGTACTTTTAAGCGCCTCAACTTTTGCTGCATTCTGCCGACCTAATTCTAGTATACAGCCGGTGCCCCCTGCCCGATCCATGCATCGCGGGGATGTTCCGGCGCCAGCCGCTCGGGTTTGGACCGGCAAATACCCAGCTCCACCGGTTGTCGGGTAAAAGCCGCGGAGTGGGTTTACCTGATGGAGTTTGCTCGCCTGGAAAAAATCGCTTCCTCCGCATCAGTACACCTTGGATGGGTTCGCTGGGGAATCCTGATTTTCAGCTTCCTCCTGTTCTTCGCCGCCGCCGTTTCGTTCTATCCCCGCATTGGCTTCAGCATCTGGGTCATTTCCCTGCTGCCGGTAGGCCTGGCCGGGGCGCTGCTCGGCCCTGCGGCCGGTCTGGGAGCCTGCCTGATCACCCTGGTGGGGATGCTGGCGGTTGCCGTGGGCCAGGGATCGTTCGCCTTCTCGCGCTGGCTGGCAGACAGCTTGATCCCGGGGGTGCTGGTCCAGTTCTTTTTTGGCTGGCTGACCGGACGGATGCACGATCAGGCGGGCATGGACCGCGAGCAGCCCGCCGAGAAGGAGCCGATGCCCCAGGCCCTGCACCGCCGGGACGCGATCCTCGAGGCGGTTGGGTCCGCTGCCGGGCAGTTCCTCCTCGGCATGGAGTGGGGACCGGCCATGCAGGCCGTGCTCGAACGCCTGGGGGGCGCAGCCGGGGCCAGCCATGTTTACCTGGTCGAGAACCGGACCGGGCCCAACGGTGAGCTGCTATTAAATCTGGAGCATGAATGGACCGCTCCCGAGGCGGATCCGCGCCAACAGCCCAGCCTCGCGCAGCCACTCTCCTATTCTGGACCTTTCGCCCGCTGGGAAGACGCCTTCCGGCAAGGACAAGCCATCTACGGGTCGCTGGAGAGTTTTCCAGAAGAAGAGCGCGAGATCCTCAGCGCGTACAGCGTCCGGTCGATCGCGCTGGTTCCGGTGTCCTTCAAACAGACCTGGCTGGGTTACATTGGGTTTGACGACTGCTCCAGCGACCGCACCTGGACCGGCGCGGAGATCGACGCATTCAAAGCCGCGGCCGGGTTCGTCGGCGCCTCGCGTTTCGCTCAAGAGGCGATCGAGGCTGAACGGCAGGAAAGGCAGTTCGCCGAGGCGCTGCGCCACACCGCGGCCGTCCTGAACCGCTCCCTTGACCTGGACCAGGTTCTGGACCAGATCTTGAGCTCTGCCGAGCAGGTGGTTCCCTCCGAGGGCGTAAACCTGATGCTGATCGAGAACGGGGCAGCCCGCACCGTCCGCTGCCGGGGATATATGGAGCGCGGTCTTAGAGAAGCGGTTATGGGGCTGCAGCCCGAGATCGACCGCGTCCCTTCCTACCGCGAGATGCGCCAGACCGGCAAACCGGTGCTGATACAGGATACCCGCAAGGATCCGCGGTGGATCGCGCTCGAGGAGACCCATTGGGTCACCTCCTACCTGGGGGCGCCGATTTCCGTGAAAGGCGAGGTGATCGGGTTCGTCAACCTGGACAGCGGCGTCCCCGGTTTTTTCACCCAGAGGCATGCCGAGCACATTCAGGCGTTCACGGATCAGGCCGCGGTCGCGATCGAAAACGCCCGGCTGTTCGCCGCAACCCAAGAAAACACGCGCAACTCGCAGCTGCTCAACCAGATCAATCAGGCTGCTCTGGGCGCGGACAGCCTGGCAGAGATGATGCGCCAGATCGCCCATCACCTCAAGGAGATGTTCCAGGCGGACGGCGTTTACCTGACCCACTGGGACGAGGCGGCTGAGGGTGCGGTCCCGGTTGCCGCCGCGGGCCCGCTCGCCGAAACCTACCCCTTCATCCGCATTGGGAAGGGGAATCTATCCATGACCGGCCGGATCCTGTCCACGGAGCGGGTCTACATCGCTGAAGGAGGGCCGGAGCCCGAGCTCGTGGTCCCCCCCATGGCGGAGGCCTTCCGCGAGCACGCCGTCATCGGCCTGCCGCTCATCGCCGGCAGCCAGAAGCTCGGCGCCGCCATCATCACCTTCCCGGCGCCGCATCACTTTTCAGGCAAAGAGATCAGCCTCGCGATCCAGTCAACCGGCCAGCTTGCCCTCGCGATCGCCAAGGCATCCCTGCTGGAGACCGGCCGGGAGCGCATCTCCCAGCTCACCCGCATTAACAGCCTGATCTCCGCCCTCGGGCACGTGGCTACGCGCATCGAATCCCACTCCTCCCAGGATAGCGTGATCCAGACGCTGGGGCAGGAGCTGTCGCTCCTCGGCCTGAGCTGCTGGGTGGCCCTGCGCGAGTCCGAGAATCCATCCGCGATGTCGATCCGATATATCTCCGCTCAAAACAACACCCGGCTGGCAAGATGGATGGAGATCGGCCTGAACCACTTCATCATCAGCCCCGATCGCTTTCCCCTTTACGAGCAGGTGATCGCCCATCACAAATCCGTTTTCCTGGATAATCCGCGAGACTTAATTTTGGCGACCGTCCCCGGGTTGAATGAATTCCGGATCGAGCAGATCAGCGAGCTGACCGGTACGAGCCACCTGGCGAGGGGAATCTACGCTCCGCTCACCGCCGAGGATGAGGTGATTGGGCTGCTGCTGGTCTGGGGGGAAGGCCTGATGGAGAGCGAAGCCCCGGCGGTGACCGTCTTCGCGAGCCAGGTGGCGGTTGCCATCCAAAATACCCGCCTGTACGCTGCCCTCCAGAAGCTGGCGGTGACCGACGAGCTGACCGGCCTGTCCAACCGGCGCCAGCTGTTCGAGCTGGGCCAGCGCGAGGTGGAAATCTCATACCGGTTCGACCGCCCTCTTTCCGTCCTGATGATCGACATCGATTATTTCAAGACGGTCAACGACCGCTTCGGCCATACCGCGGGCGATGCGGTGGTTAAAGAGATCGCCAACCGCCTGCGCGGTGCGGTACGCGAGGTGGATATTGTCTCCCGGTACGGCGGAGAGGAGTTCCTCATCCTGCTGCTCGAAATCCAGCGGGAGAAGGCCTGCCAGGTTGCCGAGCGCATCCGCCGCTCGGTCGCCGGGTCAGACTTCGTCACCGATCAGGGCGCGATCCCGGTAACCATCAGCATCGGGGTTGCCGAGCTCACCCAGGAAGCCCACGATTTAAACCGGCTGATCCAGGTTGCCGACCAGGCGCTCTACCAGGCCAAGCAGAATGGGCGCAACTGCGTCTGCGCGATCCCCCCGAACTGCCCGGAGCCGGTTCTGGAAGCTTAAATCCAACCCTGCAGGGTAAAGAAAGCCTCGACGACACGCGGGTCGAAGTGGCTCCCGGATTGTTCGGCCAGGTAAGCCCTGGCCTTCGCTTCCGGCCAGGGCGGCCGGTACGGCCGGTCGTGCAGGAGCGCATCCCAAACATCGACAATCGCGAAAATCCGGGCTGAAAGGGGAATCTCCTCCCCTTTCAATCCGCGCGGGTAGCCCGTGCCGTTCCATTTCTCGTGATGGCAGTAGGGGATATCGATCGCCGGGTTCAGGTAGGTGATGGGCAGGAGCAGCTCGTACGCAAAGACCGGATGCTTGCGCATGATTTCCCACTCCTCCTCGCCCAGCGGCCCCTGCTTGAGCAGGATGCTGTCCGGAATTGCGATTTTGCCGATATCGTGCAGGAAAGCCCCGCGGCGGATATGGACGAGCTGCGCCTCGCCCACCCCCATCAGGCGCGCCAGCTCGATCGTTTTCTCCACCACGCGGTAGGAGTGTCTTTCGGTCTCTTCATTGCGCATGTCCAGCGCGCGGGCCCAACCCTCGATGGTAGCGTCGTACGCCAGCGAGAGTTCCATGTTCGACCGCTGCAGGTCCCCGAACAGCTCAGCGTTATCCAGGGAAATTGCCGCCTGCCCGGCCAGCGATTCCACAAAATCGATCCACTCTCGGTCTTGTGGAAGCGCAGAGCGCTGGAAGATTTCCAGCAGGCCCTTAACCTCTCCCTTGGAGACCAAGGGCAGAACCATGAACGAGCGATACCCATCCTCAGCCAGAAGATGCAGCCGCTCCACGTTGACCGCGCCCAGATCGTTGATGATGACCGGCTGCCGTCCGATGATCGCGCGGGCCAGGGGAATTTCAGGATCGAGCGCGCTCAGCGGCGGCAGGCTGGCCCGGGCATGGTGGATCGACATGTTGTCGAAGCCCCTCCCCGCCGCCCAATCCAGGGTGTACAGGGCCGGGTTGAAGAACAGAACATCGGCGGCATCCAGCTTTAAGCTGCCGACCATCTCTTCCAGCAGGATATCCAGCGTAAAACGCGCATCCATGCTGGCCGCGATCGCCATATCGACCTTGCGCAGGATCGTCAGCCGCTTCAACCGCTGGACGGTCTGTTCGTGAAGCTGCGCGCGGTTGAGCGCGTTGGCGGCCAGCTCGGCGACGGCGGACAGCCGGTGCGCCTCCCGGCCGGCAACCGCCGGATCGCGGCCGATCCCCAGCATCCCGGCCACCCGTTCCTGGATGATCATCGGCGCGAACAAAACCGACTGCGTGCCCGCGAACAGACTCGCGCTGCCCGAGTCCGCGCGCTCGGGCGTAGAATTCGAGAGGAATGGGCTGCGGCTCTGGAACACTTCCCGCGAGACCTGGCTTGCTTCGATGGGGAAACGCCGGTCAGTGAAGGGCTCCCAGAGCCCCCGGCCCAGCGCCAGGCGCGCCTCCCGCTGCTCGCTGCTGAAGAACACGATTCCGGCCGCGCTCGCCTGCAGCAGCCCCATGGTCTGGTCCAGGATGATCGGGAGCATCTCGACCGGGGTCGGCGCAGCGCGAAGCGCGTCCGAAACGGCGCCCAGCGCCTCCAGCTCCTGGCTGCGCTGGAGCTCCGCTTCATATAGGCGGGCATTCTCAAGCGCCAGCGCAGCCTGATTTGCGAATGCCAGCGCCAGCTCCGCATCCTCGGATGCGTAATAGCCCGGCTCCGCCTTATCCAGGTTGATAATGCCGATGACCCGGTCGCGCACCAGCAGGGGGACGCCCATCCAGCAGCGCGTGAAGGACCCATCCGGCCCGGCGGCCCAGCGCGGGTCATTCCGCGTGTCCGGGATGATCAGCGGGCGGCCGCGGTCCATCACCTCTTTGATATAGCCGAGATCTTCCATGTCGGGGAGCGCTGCGCCGCTTTTTTGCCGGGCAAAGCCCCGTTCCGCGGTGACCTCGAGCTTATCGCGGTTGGTCAGCAGTACCGATACGCTGTCGTACGGCACGACCTGCTTCAAATATTCAAGCAGCTGCTCGAGCACCCGGTCGAGATCGAGGGTCGAGGTCAGGGCCGCCGTCGAGACGCGCAAAATCTCTGCCTCCTGGCGGCGGCGCCTTTCCTGGCCGAGCAGGCGCAGCTTTTGAATCGCCATGCTCATCTCGCTGGCCAGAGAAATGAGCAGCCGCTCGTCCGCCAGGCTGAAAGCATTGATCTGGCGGCTTTCGGCGTTGATCACCCCAACCAGGCTCTCCCCCTGCAGGATTGGAACGCAGACCTCGGAGCGCACGTCTGGGTCGGCTACCAGATAATCCGGATCCAGGCGGACGTCTTCGACCCGGCGGGGCTGTTTGTGCTGCGCAACCCATCCGGAGATCCCTTCTCCAGGATGGATGTTCGGGATGGTCTGACCGTTGCGGATCTGGTAAGAAGGATGGAAGCGAAGAACCCCTTTCTCTTCATCGTAATAACTGATTCCAAAATCATCCGGGAAGAACTGCTCCCGGACGATATCGGTCACCCGCTCGGTCAGATCGTCCAGATCGGAGGCCGCGATGCCGGCCAGGGACACGGCGTGCAGTGCGGAGAGCTCCGCGACCAGCCGGTTTTGGGTTTCCTCGGACTGCTCGCGCTCATCCAGCTCGCGCTGAGCCAGCCGGTAGAGGCGCGCGTTTTCCACCGCGATCGCCGCCTGGTCGGCAAACAGGCGGGCCATCTGGATCTGGTCCTGGTCGAAAGTTCCGGTGCGGGCCGGATCGCTGACCGTGATCACCCCCATCACCCGCTCCCGAACTTTCATCGGGAGGGCTAAAACCCGGCCGAGAGAGATCCCTTCGTAAACCGCCGAGCGCCCCTGATCTGCCTGGAGGTCCTCGATCTGAACTGGGTCGCCGCGCTGGGCGGCGGCCCCCGATGCCCCCTCCCCAATTTTGAGCGTTACCCCAATCCTCTCCTGCGGGAAGTTGCGGTGCGCGGCCAGCCGCAAAGACAGCCCATCCTCACTGACCAGGTAAACCCCACCGATCTGCGCGCCGAGGAGCCAGGTCGCCCGCTCGGTGATCGTCTCGAGCAGCGCCTCCAGGTCCAGCTGGCCGGTCAGATCCATGGAGGTCTGGTACAGGGCTTTCATTTCCTCCGCCCGTCTCTGCAGGCGGAGCACCGCCTGCTTCCGCTCGCTGATATCCCGGATCAGCAGCAGGACGGCAGATTTGCCCGCGTAAATCGTCGGGGCTGCCGCAGCTTCAACCTCCAGCGCAGCCCCGTCCAGCCGAACGATCTGCTCTTCCCGCAGGGAGCCTGACTGGGGGCCGGAAGCCAATCTGGAAATTTGCTGGTAGACCGCGCCGTCCGGCCCGGGGTGGACCGGCCCCGGAATGGGCTGCCCAATCCCCAGGGCGAGGGGTTCCATGCCGAACAGGCGTGCCCCGGAATCGTTCAAAAACACCAGCTCGCCCTCACAGCAGATGGCAACCCCCTCGGGTAAAAGGTCGGCCAGGGCGTGGAAGGGGTCCGCGCTCGAGCGCAGCGCTCCAGAAGCTGCCTCGGCATCCATCTCGCGCAGCCCGGCGGCCAGAGCCTCCAGCGGCCGCGCGAGCTCCCCCAGCTCGCGATCCCCCGCAGGGGCGGATTTCACCGCCGGCGTAATCCCCGCCTCCTTGTGCAGGGTGAGCTCCAGGAGCGCGCCGGCCCTCCGCAAAAAGAGCAGGTAAGCTGCCGCCCAGGCGGAGAAGATCGCCAGGAGGGCAATGCCCGCGAAAGTGGTGAGGTTGGTACCCCGCATCAGGTTGGAGCCTGCGGGCAGACGCTGCTCGTATCCCAGGGTAAAGGCCAAAGCACACAGGGTCAGCAGCGCCAGCACCGCCAGAACTGCGGTACCGATTCGGGAGTTGGGTAAAGAACACCGGCGCATGAGGTCACCTTCTCTTGGGAGCAGTGAATGATCGTGGCAGAGAAAATGAGAACCCGACCAGTATACTGCCACCCGTTCACGTGCAATTTGCGTACCGGTTAAGAGATTTGTAAGGTCGGGCTCCTGCCCAAACGGCGCGCCCCAAATTTCTGGTATTTCACCCCATCCCCTAACCCCGTCCCTCTTCCGGACCCGCGGAGCAGCCCGGCCGGTGAGATCCGGCAGCCTGCGCCCACGGTTTTCTTAAAGTCCGCAAAGGATAGCGAGAGCGTCCTGGGGGCGGGCATCCAAGACGCGTCTAGCCTGAGCAACATTGCGATACCCGTGCAAACTAAACAGACTGATGATCAGGTTATTG
>JAJYJF010000432.1 GCA_021796375.1 Chloroflexota bacterium
CGGATTACCTCATGGTTGACCTCGGCAAGATGCTGAATGCGACCTTCACCAGGAGCGAGCTGATCTACCTCTTGATCCTGGTTGAAAAGAAGCGCGCGCTGGAAGCGCCCGGCGCGGATTGGGCTGCTTATTACGCGCGCTTCTTCGCGGAGCGCTATTTATAGGGACGGCGATTCGAGCGCAGGGAACTGGAGCTGGAGACCCGGGCTGGCCGGTCACGGCTTTGCGCGGCGCTGCCGGGCTTTCTCCAGGCGGCTGGGCTGCTCCGCGGCCTGGAGCACGGGCAGCCACGGCAGCCGTCCGCGCAGTGCAGCGTACAGCTGCCTGGCCTCCGGCACGCCCAGCGCGTGGATCGTGATCCCGTAGACCGCGCCTCCCAGGACGACCCCAAAAGCCGCGGTCAGCAGGGCCGGCAGGTTCCCGGAGACGGAGAGCCAGACTGCCAGCGCGCCGGTCATCGCCAGGGAGCATCCCCCCGCCTGCGCCACACCGAGCGCCAGTTTTTCTCCGCCCAGGCCGCCGATGCGCCGGTGCAAGAAAACCAGCGCGGCAGCCATCTCCAGGGCGGTCGCGAGCGAGTTCGCCAGCGCCAGACCTCCCAGGGGCATCCAGCCAGCCTGGCGAAACAGCTCCGAGAATAAATAGCTGAAACCCACATTCAATCCCATCGCGCTGGCGCCGATGAGCACCGGCGTTTTGGTGTTCTGCAGCGCGTAGAAGGCGCGGTAAACCACCTCGATGACCGAATGGCCGACCAGCCCCGCTGCGTACCACAGCAGAGCCCAGGCGACCATTTCGGTCGAGACCTGGTTGAAGCTGCCGCGCTGGAAGAGGGCCGCCACCAGCGGGGTGCGCAGCAAGATCAGGCCCACGGAAGCGGGCAGGGCCAGGAAGATGATCCCGCGCAGCGTGGTGCTCAGCGAATCGCGCATCTCGTCCAGCTTCCCCCGGGCTGCCTGGGCTGAAAATATCGGGAAGCTGGCGGTGGCGATCCCCTGGGCGAGCACGAAGAGCGGCACCGTCATGATCGAGAACGCCTGGCCGATGCTGGTGTAGCTCCCGATCGGCATGCCCGACGCCAGGGCAGTGTTGACCACCATGTTCAGCTGCACAACGGCGACGCCGAAAAGCCGCGGCCCCATCAGGCGGATCACCTGGATGACCTCGGCCAGGTGCAGGCCCAGGCTCGGGAAGTAGCGGCGCCCTGGAAGCTGCAGCAGCGCCGGGATCTGGATCGCCAGATGCAGGCAGGCGCCGATCACAGCGCCCCACGCCGGGCCGAAGATCCCCAGGCTGTGGCGAAGAAACACGATGCCGAAGATCATCCCCAGCCAGTACATGGCGGAAGCGAGGGCGGGGAAAAGGAAGCTGTGGTGGGCGTTGAGAATCCCCATGAGCAGCCCGCTGAGCCCAAAGATGACCGCGGAGGGCAGCACCACCCTCAGCAGGGCCACGGTCAGCGCCTGCTCGGAGGGAGAAAAATCCGGGGCCAGGATGTTGCGGACGATCCAGGGGGCAAAAAGTGCCGCGAGCGCCGCGAGGGCGGTCAGGAGCAGCGTGACCAAGTTGGCGACCGCCGACGCCAACCGCCAGGCCCGGTCGCGCTCCTCCCGGGTGAGCAGCTCGGTAAAGGTTGGGATAAAGGCCGAGGCCAGCGCTCCGCCCGCCACCAGGGTGAAGAGGATATCCGAGAGGACCCGGGCGGAGTTGAACGCGTCCGCTTCAGCGCCCGTGCCCCAATAGCGGCTCATCAAGATCCAGCGGATCAGGCCCAACACCTGGCTGAGCGCGTAAGCCAGCATCACCGTCCCTGCGGCGCGGGCGATCTGCCGGTTTGCGGTTCCCGAGGCGGTCACAGCCATAGCAGGGATTATAACAGAAGGACCCCGCCGGATCTCCCCGGCGCCGTATGGGGCTTGGGCCGCTGGGCGAGCCGGGATGCCGGCGCTCGCGCGCGAACACCGGTTGCGGGGGCGCGAGGATGCAGGTATACTAAAACTGGCCGGTGAGGAAATTTCCCATCCAGCATAAATGAACTCAGGCACTACCCATACAGGCGCTTGCGGATTGGATGAGGTACGAAATCCATGCTGAATTCACCCCCCAACTCTCCAAATGACGATGCGGCCCGCCCGGGGATCGGTGCGCCGGCTGCCGGGCCAGCCGGACCGGCGGAAGCTTCCCAGCCAGGGGTAAAGCCGAAAAAGTCGTCCGGCGGGATGTTCAATCCGCAGACCCGCTTCGGCAGGTTCATGCGCGGCCTGACCCGCTTTCTGGGGATCGTCGTCGGCCTGTTTGCCCTGGGGATGCTGGCGACCTACCTGCTGCTCTACCAGCCGCTGGCCCAGCAATCGGCGGCGCAGCAGGCAGAGCTGGCCCAGGATCGCCAGAAGATCAGCCAGGCGCAGCAGGACCTGAGCGCTGCCAGGCAGCAGGTCGCCACCCTGAGCGCGAGCAGCGGGACGCTCTCCAACAGCGTAAGCCTGGCGAAGGACCGCCAGTCCCTGCTTTCCGCGCTGGCGGCGGT
>JAJYJF010000433.1 GCA_021796375.1 Chloroflexota bacterium
TCGCCTTTGGGCTGGTCCTGCTGGGCCAGTTCCTGATCTATCCCAACTGGATTCGCCTGGTTTACCTGGCCGCCGGTTTCTGGCTGTTTCACCGCCAGGTGCTGCGCGAGGAAGCATCCTTGAAGCGGCGCTACGGAGGGGAATACGCCGGTTACTGCCGGCGGACGCCCAGGTACCTGTGAGAGCGCATCCGATTTTGTCGGCAGTATCGGGTGTGGAAATTGACCAAATTTCCTCTCCGTCCCTGAAAGGGCGAACCGGGGGTGATTTGGGGGGCGCCGGGTCAAATCCTGCTTCTTCATATATAATGAAAGCGGGTTGAATACTGGTAGAAGGAGTGAACGGGGATGGAGCAAAAGGTTCTGGATAACCGCTTTATCGATATTCGCGCGGGGGGAGTAACGCTCGCCGGAAATCTATCGGTTCCGCGCAGCGCGCGGGGGCTGGTTCTCTTCGTCCACGGCAGCGGCAGCAGCCGGATGAGCCCGCGCAACCAGACGGTGGCGCGGTCGCTGCAGCGCGCGGGGCTCGCCACGCTGCTCTTCGACCTGCTCACCTCGGGTGAAGAGCTGATCGACAGCGAAACCCAGAGCATGCGTTTCGATATCCCGATGCTGGCCCAGCGCACGGTCGCCGCGATGAACTGGATGGGCCTGCTGGATTCCACGGCAAGCCTGCATATCGGGCTCTTCGGCGCCAGCACGGGCGCCGCCGCCGCCCTGGCGGCCGCGGCAGCGCGGCCCGAGCTGGTTTATGCGGTTGTCTCGCGCGGCGGCCGGCCCGACCTGGCCGAGGCGTCCCTGCAGGGGGTCCGGGCGCCGGTCCTGCTGATCGTCGGCGGGCAGGACCGCGAGGTCCTCGAGCTCAACCGGAGCGCGATCGACCGCCTGGACCCGCAGGTCGAGCGCAGGCTCGAGGTGGTCCCCCAGGCGACCCACCTTTTCGAAGAGCCTGGCGCGCTGGATCAGGTGGCCGACCTGGCCAGCCAGTGGTTCGTGGACCACCTCCCCGGGGAGTAACGGGCAGTCCCGGGCGTCCCGAAAGGCATCCGGCTTTACGATCTGAGGGCGCGGTAGATCCCGGGAACCGCTTCACCCGGGTCATCGAGGCGGCCCCGGCATCCAGCCCCGGCGATTCCCGGATCGTATTCGACCTCAAGGCCGGCCCCGGTTCTTTCCCCACCCCTGCTTCTGGGACGGGGTTTTGTTTGTGGGTTTGTCCCCAGTTTTCTGGGAATGAACTGTGCGGAAATTGACCACCGTGGGTGGGGTGAATCGCCACAAATTTTGGGGCGGCCTCCGCCGCGCCAGGGCTGGCGCTCCGGCCGGGAAATAGGCTTTAATAGACGCTAGAAGTTCGTTATCGTCTGATCGATCGAAGGACGGCTCAACGGGTCCCCAGGAAAACGGCGGACCGGTTCGGGCCAGTCCTTCAAAGGAGAAAACATGATCGCACTGCCCAGGCTGCAAAACCCGGTGAGGACGGCGCACGACCTGCACCGCGCCGCGGAGCTTCTCGGCGCCATCCAGCGCCTGACCCAACCCCCCCAGCCGGCTTATCTGGAGATCAGCCTCGAGGCGCTCCCGGACGGACTGTCGACCGGCCGGCTCCCCCGGGGCGGCCGCGCGATGCTCGACCTGGCGCGCGGCGAGCTGGCGTACCTGCCCCCCGAGGGGCGTAAAACCGCCTTCCCGCTGCGTGGCAGCACCCAGGCGGCGCTCTTTGAGGACCTTTTTGGGGCCCTGGCCGCCTCCGAGCTCGGCGCGTCCCTCCCGCCCGGGGCCGACCTCTTCGAGCGGGTCTCGCGGGGGATCGCTGCCCGCGGCGGGCGCTACCGGCCGGTGGAGCGCGGCCGGCTGATGGATGAGACCCGGCTCAGCGTTGAACCGGAGGAAGCCCGCGGCTACAACCAGCTGCTGCAGGTCATCTTTACCGGCATCGCCTGCTTCTCGGCGCGGAGGAGCGAGCTCAAAACCCCGCTGGTCGTCTGGCCGGAGCACTTCGATCTTTCCACCCTGCTTTTTGCCGGGCTCGAGGTCGACGAAAGCCGGCCGCACCTGAATTTCGGCTTCGCCCCCTACTCCGCCGGGATGGAGTTCCCTTACCTGTACGCCTATGCGTCCCCGCTCACGCAGGGGTTTGAGCCCTCCGGCCTGCCGGAGGGGGCGCGCTGGACGACCGAGGGCTGGACGGGCGTCTGGATGGACTATTCGACGATCGCCAGCCAGCAGGACGCCGCCCGGTACGTGGACGAAACCTGCGCGGGCATCTACCGCGCCCTCCGGCCGGCGCTCGGCGCGTGATACCGGCACTGGACGGCATCTCGCGGCTTTTTCCCTTTCCGGCGGGGGAAGTCCCGCTCGCGGGCGCTTACCTGGGCCGCTACCTGCGCCGGGCGAGCGCAAAGACCGGCCGGCCGTACGTGTACGCGAACTTCGCCGCCAGCCTGGATGGGCGCATCGCCGTCCCGCCGCCGGGGGAGATGGAGCTGGCTGTCCCCAAGAGCATCGCCAAT
>JAJYJF010000434.1 GCA_021796375.1 Chloroflexota bacterium
GTTCTCGTAAAGGCCGCCTCGCGGATCTACCTGCAAACCAACCGCTTAAACGGACAGGATGGACGCTCTCGCTCCATCCTGTTTTTTTGCTGCTGCTCTGGCGGACTGAGCGGATCCGATCCCCGCATTCCGGCGGCCCCGGTCACTCCTGGTCCTGCGGAAAACCGATCGCCTTCATGAAGGCGCCGGTGAACTCGCTGGTGGCGGTCAGCTCGATATATTCCACCCGGCCGATAAACTCCTGTGTCAGCTGGCGCTGGTCGGAGGAGAGCAGCATCCGCCGCGCGCCCTCCCCGGCGGCATTCCCAACCTGATGGAACCGCTCGAGCGGGAGCGCCGGGAACATGCCCACCTTGATCGAGTTGGCCACGTCGATATAGGTCCCGAAAGCGCCGGCGATAATGATTTCTTCCAGATCGCTGCTCGCCACCCCGGCGGCGCGGAGCAGTACCTCGATCCCGCCGCGGATGGCCCCTTTGGCCAGCTGGATCTCATTAACATCCCGGCGGGTGATCAGGATCTCCCGCCCGGTTTCCGTCTCCTCGGCGGTCGCGAGCACGAAGGCGCCGCCTTTTTCCCCCATCCTCACCCGGGGATGGCCGCTTTGCATCACGCCGCGGTGATCGATCGCCCCGTCGGAGACCATCTCGGCGATCGCATCCAGGATCCCCGAGCCGCAGATCCCGACCGGCGGCTGGTTCCCGATCGTGGCGAAACGCCAGTCTCCTGAAATTCGCTGCACCCGCTCAATCGCCCCGGGGGCGGCTCGCATCCCGTCGCGGATGTGCGCCCCTTCGAAGGCCGGCCCCGAGGCGCAGGAGCAGGAGTACACCCGCTCGCGCGTGGCCAGGCTGATCTCGGTGTTCGTGCCGATATCCAGAGCCAGGACCGCCGTACCGCGGCCGGCGTCCCGCGGGCCGCGCCAGGCGCCGGTCGCCAGCAGCATGGACACGTGGTCGGCCCCGACATAGCCCGCGATGTTGGCGGGCAGGTAGACCCTCGCACCGGGAGCCAGCTTTAAGCCGAGCTGGTCGGCGGGCAGGTACAGCGGGTCCGATGCGACCGGCGTATAGGGAGCGTGGCCCAGCGAGCGCGCCGGGATCTTCGCGAACAGGTGGTGCATGGCGGTATTGCCGACCACCACGGCATCCACGACCTGCCCGGTTCTCACCCCTGCATTGGCGCACAGGTCGCCGAGCAGGCTGTTGAGCGTCTCCGCCAGCCGCGACTGCAGCCGCCCCAGCGCCTCGGCGCCCTGGTTGGCGTAAGCAATCCGGCTGACCACGTCCTCTCCAAATGCGATCTGCGGGTTCATGGCGCCCGCCTTGCCGGCGGTTTTTCCGGTCTGGAGGTTGACCAGGTAGGCCGCCACCTTGGTCGTCCCGACGTCCACCGCCAGCCCGTAAAGCTCCGCGCCGATTGGGAGCAGGCCGACCGCCTCTCCTTCGCGCATCGCCAGGCGCACTTTCCATTCCAGTTCGCGCAGCTGGTTCGGCAGCTCGGATAAAAGCGGCAGGCCGAAGCTCACCGGGGCTTTACCTGCTTCCCGGAGCCCATCCTCGATGCGGACGATGTCGGCGCGCAGATCGGCCAGCGACGGGGGCGTCAGGATCAGGTCGCAGTAGGAAACGAGAGGTCTGGGTGCGATCTCAAGACCTTCCCCTTCTACCTGCAAACGCTGCGGGGCCGTCAGGCTCTCGGGCGGGATCTCGATTTTTACATCCGAGAGCGGCTCCGACTGGCAGGCGAGCCGGAAGCCATGCTCCAGCTCCTCCGCAGAAAAAACCTCCGTTTCGATCAGGCTGGGCGGGGTGAGCTTCCCGGAAACCAGCCTCACCCGGCATTCATTGCAGATTCCCTCCCCGCCACAGATCGCAATCAGCTCAACGCCGGCTGTCTGGGCGGCCTGCAGCAGGGTCTCACCGGCTGCTACCTCGATCCGCCGCCCGACCGGCTGCATATCCACGCGATAAATCCTCTTGCCTTGATCTGCCACAGCAACCTCGACCTCATTGATGGAGTAGTTTCAAAATGAATGGCCTGATTTTATCACTGGATCGGGAGGATGCGCTTCCACTGGCGAGTCCGGAGACCGGAAAGCTCCGTCCCGATTCGGCCGGGCTCGCAAGCGGGTGCCGGCGCCCCCAGCACGCCATGCACCTGCGGCAGCCAGCCCGGGTTGGATGCGAAAGCCGGAGGCGCTAGCCCCCGGGTCGCCCTCTCCACCGGACTCAATTACAGAAGTGCAAGGTAATCCAACCCCTCTTGACGCATATCAGCCTATGTCGATATAATTTGGCCAGATTTGTATCTCAGCAGCTGCTGCAAAAACCTCAAAGGCCGCCGTCCTCGATACCGATCCGCTTCCGGAACGCGGGATCTCCAGCCAAGCGCCTGGCCTGCGATCGGCAGGATGGCCCCTCCCGGGGACGCAGCGAACCTTTATCGTCCGGAGAAGGTACTATGACGACAATGTGGTCTCTTTATGGCATGATTTCACTGATCT
>JAJYJF010000435.1 GCA_021796375.1 Chloroflexota bacterium
GGTGATGCCGCCGTCGCTGTCCGGCAGGGCGAGCGCGCCTTCCGTCTCCAGGTAGGCATGCTCCTGGTGCGCCATCGAGTAGGTTTCATCCAGCCTGACCGGGCACGCCGCCAGGATAGGATCCGGATCGCCGTTGCGCACCAGGTGGGTATTGGCCAGGTTGCCGGCGCCGGTCGGGGAGACGAGGGGGATCTGCGGCGCATCCGCGTCGAGCGCTTGTTCCGGATCGAATACGCCGGGGAGCTCTTCGAGCTCCAGCACGATCGCCTTCAACCCTTCCCGGGCGGCGGCTTCGTCATCCGCCGCGACGGCCGCGATGGCGTCTCCCACATAGCAGACCTTCTTGTAGGCCAGGATGTAGCCGTCTTTAATGGGCCAGCCGAAATTCCCATGCTCGATAAAATCTTCGCAGGTGACCGCCGCGCGCACCCCGGGGACCTGCAGCGCAGGGGTAACATCCAGGCGCTTGATCGTGGCATGCGGCACCGGGCTGCGCAGCACCCGGGCTACCAGCATCCCGGGGACGTGCAGATCGCCGACGTACTTCGCCCGGCCCATCACCTTATCGACGCCGTCCGCATTCGCGGCCGGTTTACCCACATAGCGGTAATTCGGTTCTGCTTCAGTTCTGCTCATGCGGAGCCTCCACGAAGCCGAAGGCTGCGGGCTGTCCTTCCGTTGGCTCAGCGAGGCTGCGCCGCCTTCCGGCCGCGGCGATCTCGACGGCATCGACGATCTGCTGGTAGCCGGTGCAGCGGCACAGGTTGCCCGAGATCGCAGTGCGGATTTCCTCGCGGGTCGGCGTGAGGTCGCGCGCCAGCAGGGCTTCCGCTGCCAGCACCATCCCGGGCGTGCAGTAGCCGCACTGGACCGCCCCGGCGTCGATGAATGCGCGCTGCAAATCGTTCGGCCCGCCGTCTGGGTCGTGGATGCCTTCGATGGTCACCACGCTTGCCCCGGCGGCCTGGTGGGCCAGGACCATGCAGGAGTTGACCAGACGGTCGTTTAAGAGAACCGAGCACGCGCCGCACTCCCCGATTTCGCATCCGGGTTTCGCGCCGGTCAATCCCAGGGTTTCGCGCAGCAGCTTCAAAAGGCTGGTACCCACCGGTGCATCGACTTTCACCGGCGCTCCATTCAATGTGAATTCAATTTCCATAGACCGCCCTCAGACCTCGCTCGGTGAGCTTCGAGATCACCACCTGCTTATAAGGGGCTGACCACCTTCCCCCCGATTCAGCCAGGAAAAGATCGACCATCTTTTGACCGCAGGCTTCAAAAAGGGATTCGGAGGGCAGCTGGCCGACCAGCATCTCTTCGACAGGCTTGACCCGGCGAACCGTGCGGAAGATCGCCCCAGGGACGATCCTGGCTTCTGCGATCGCCCCATCCGCCCCCACCCGTCCCAGCATGGTCAGCGACAGGCGGGCGGTGGTCAGGGTTCTGCGGCGGGATAACCGCAGGTAAACGGACCTGGCTGCGGTAGGCGGGACGGCGAACGAAAATGCCCGGACGATCCTACCCGCGGGCAGTGGCTGCGAGACCAGCTCGCTGACCGGGACGCAGTACTCTCCCTCGGGCGCGGCGACGAACGCCACCGCCTCCAGGCAGATCAGCACGGGCAGCAGGTCCGCGCAGGCGGCCTGGTTGATCACATTCCCTCCCACGGTCGCGAGGTTGCGGATCTGGGGGCCGCCGAACGTTTCGCCAGCCTGCCCTAATAACGGGATCATCGCAACCAGGGCGGTGTCTTCCAGGATGTCCGAGATGGTTACCCCCGCTCCCAGGAGGACGGTCCCTTCCGGCCCGCCCGCAACCTGCCTGGATTTAAGCTCAGGTATTTTGGTAATATCGACGAACCGCCCGGCCGGGATCTCCCCGCGGCGAAGCTGGATCATCATGTCGGTGCCGCCGGCGAGCGGGAAACTGCGGATCCCCGGCTCGTTCAGCAGCCCGACCGCCTCAGAAACGGTGGACGCGCGGACGTAGGTTAGCTCGCTCATGGCAGCGGAGGTGAAAAAAGGTCAGAGTCCATAGATCCAGCTTTATCCTTTCCAGGAGGATCGCCAGCCAGGATTCTTAAACCGGCGGCCGAATTCGCTCGAGAGATTCTGCTCGCCGGAGAATACGGATGCGTGGTATACGGGTTCGGTTAGAAAATAAGCTTAACTTTACTTATGTACAGCATTGCTTTACATGGTTATTATAACTGCCAGGAGGACAAAAGTCAAACCTGATTTTTGTCCCTAAAACCCTGTTTTTTGACGGTATGCGCCCGCAATCCAGGTTATAATTCCCATTGTACCCGGATGTGTTAACCATTGCTTGACATTTAACTGGCTCCCGAAATGATATTTGCTGTCTGAGCGCAACTGCTGGAGGCTGTCCATGATCCCAGGTGGAATTGGAATTAATCAAACTCCAGGTGTCTCAATCCAGGCTACGATCGAGCTCTGCCAGGAAGCCGAGCGGCTGGGCTATGCCCGCTGCTGGGCCGGAGATC
>JAJYJF010000026.1 GCA_021796375.1 Chloroflexota bacterium
CTGGGGAAGGGGAGAAAATGTGCTAGACTCCATGTGGACCTTTTTGGGGATTAGGTTGTCGAGAGCCCTAATTTACCCAAATGGGTCCATTTTGTCTAGCAAGGTGGGGACTTTAAGAAAACCCTGAAGTTTTCCCCCTGAATCCTTGCCGATTCCTCGCGCAGTGTGATATACTTCGCAGTCGCCCGCCCGTTCGCGGGATGCTTCATGCATATTAATCTTTTATCTCACACGCTTCCAGACCTGCCGGTGCGTCCCCCTGCGCGGGGTACCGGACGGGGATGAAGGGAGCGGAGGACCAACGCAAAGGAGAATAGAATGCCAGCAGTCGTCTCGATGAAAGCATTGTTGGAAAGCGGCGTGCATTTTGGCCACCGCACCAACAAATGGAACCCCCGCATGCGCCCATTTATCTTTACCGAGCGCAACGGCATCCACATTATTGATCTTCAGCAGACCGTAAAAAGCCTGAACACCGCCTACAACGTCGTCCGCGACACCGTCGCCGAGGGCGGATCGGTGCTGTTTGTCGGCACCAAGCGCCAGGCCCAGGAGACCATCCGCGATGAGGCCACCCGCGCCGGGATGCCCTACGTGACCGAGCGCTGGCTGGGCGGCATGCTGACCAACTGGGTCACCATGTACCAGCGCATCAAAGAGCTCGAACGCCTGGAGCAGATGCGCGACAGCGGCGAGATCAACCGCCTGACCAAGAAGGAAGGTCTGCTGATTGGCCGCGAAATTACCCGCCTGGAGGTTCGCCTCGGCGGCGTCCGCCAGATGACCAAGCTTCCCAGCCTGGTCTTCATCGTAGACGTGGTCCGCGAAGAGACCGCCGTCCACGAAGCCAACCTGACCGGGATCCCGGTGATCGCCCTGGTGGATACCAACTGCGACCCGGGTGGGGTGGATTACGTCATCCCCTCGAACGATGACGCGATCCGCGCGATCAAGCTGCTGGTCGGCAAGATCGCCGACGCTGTCGCGGAAGGCCGGGCCATGCGCAAAGAGGAAGAGCCGGAAGAGATGCCCGCCACCGACCTGGAGGCCAAGGCTGCCCCCGTCCGCGGCCGGATGGATCAGGAAGCGGAGCTGGAGGATAAAGACCTGCTGGGTGAAGCCACCCTGGCCAAGCTCGCCCCCGCTCACGAAGAAGCCGCGGATACAAACGAAGAAGATGTTCCAGAAGCCTGATCGGGCTGTCTGAGTTTTTAGTGAAGGGATAGTGATCGCATGGCCATCACAACAGAAATGATCAAGCAACTCCGCGAGGCGACCGGCGCGGGCGTTCTGGACTGCCGGAAGGCCCTCGAGCAGGCGGGCGGAGATTTTGAGAAGGCGAAAGAGTACCTGCGCGAAAAAGGCCTGGCAACCGCGGCCAAACGCGCCGGGCGCACCGCGTCCGAGGGGGTCGTCGAGCTGTACTCGCACGGCAACGGCCGGGTTGGCGTCATGGTCGAGGTCAACAGCGAGACCGATTTCGTCGGCCGCTCCGAGCCTTTCCGCACATTTGCCCACGAGATTGCCCTGCACATCGCCGCTTCTTCCCCCCTGTACATCCGCGAAGAGGATATTCCGGCCGATGTGATCGAGCGCGAGAAGCAAAAGGCTGCCGCCAAGGCGCACGAGGAAGGGAAGGCGGAAGCGGTCGTCCCGCGCATCGTCGACGGCTACCTGGCCAAGTTTATGGATGAGAACGTGCTCCTCCGCCAGCAATACGTCCGCGATGATACCCTGACCGTCCAGCAGCTGCTCAACCAGCTGATTGCTTCCATCGGAGAAAATGTCGTGATCCGGCGGTTTCAACGGTGGGAGTTAGGCGAAGCGAGCGCTGAAGCATAGCCAGTGAAGGCCAACCGAAAGGTTGGCCTTTTCTTAACCAGGAGGCTTTCATGAACGGATTGAAGTACCACCGCATCCTGCTGAAGCTCAGCGGTGAAGCGCTGATGGGCGAACAGGAGTACGGCATCGACCCCGGCCGGGCAGAATGGATCGCCGAGCGGGTGAGAGAGGTGCACGAGATGGGCGTCGACGTGGCGATCGTCATGGGCGGGGGCAACCTGTGGCGCGGGCGGGAGGGCCTGGAGCACGGGATGGACCGGGCGACCGCCGATTACATGGGGATGCTGGCGACCGTGATGAATGCCCTGGCCCTGATGGACGCCCTCGAGCGCATCGGTGTCTGGACGCGCGTCCAGACGGCGATCGAGATGCGCTCGGTAGCCGAGCCGTACATCCGCCGGCGGGCGATCCGCCACCTCGAAAAGGGGCGGGTGGTGATTTTCGGGGGAGGCACCGGCAACCCGTACTTTTCGACCGACACCGCCGCCGCCCTGCGCGCGATGGAAATCGACGCGGACGTGCTGATCAAGGCCACCAAGGTGGACGGCATCTATGATTCGGACCCCCGGCTCAACCCGGGCGCCAGCCGCTTCAACGAGCTGAGCTACATCGACTTCCTCAACCGCAGGCTGGGGGTGATGGATTCCACGGCGGTTTCGCTGTGCATGGAGAACAAGCTGCCGATCCTGGTGCTGAATTTGTGGGATCCGGACGCCCTGCGCCAGGCGCTCCTCGGCGACGCGGTCGGGACGCTGGTCTACGCGTAAACCGGCCGGCCGCCGGCGCTCTCGGCTGTGAACGCCGAGGTTCTCTCGCCGGGCTCGTGGCGCAGGTGAGTTTGATACACCGTAAAAACGAATGGGGTAGGGCCTCCACCCCGTTCGTTTTTTGATTCATGAGGGTAGCCGGTTTGGGGATTTTAGGGTATCCTTAATCCATCCAATCCCTTCCTGGAGACGCGTGAACCATTCTGGCGGGGGTGTGCGCGCCGGAACGCGCCGCCGGGATCTTCGTCCGGAGGTCGTTGTGGTTAAAGAATCTCTTAAAGAAGCTGAAACCCGCATGAAGGGGGCGATTCAAAGCCTGGAAGAAGACCTCTCCGGGATACGCACCGGACGTGCATCCCCGGCGCTGGTCGAGAGGCTGCACGTGGAGTACTACGGCGCCCCGACGCCGCTCATGCAGCTCGCCACCATCAGCGCACCTGATCCGCGCTCCTTGCTCATCCGGCCTTTTGATCCTACCGCCTTGAAGCATATCGAGCGGGCAATCCTGGTTTCCGAGCTGGGGCTGACCCCCAACAACGATGGCAAGGTCATTCGCTTGAACCTGCCGCCGCTCACCCAGGAGCGCCGCCGCGATCTGGTCAAAGTGGTTCACGGCCGGCTTGAAGATACCCGGGTAGCCGTCCGCAACATCCGGCGGGACATGATGAAAGACCTTCGCGATTTCGAGCACGAGAAACTGATCTCCGAAGATGATCTCAAAAACGCTGAGGAGGAGCTTCAAAAGCTGACCGATCGCTTCGTCGAACAGGTTGACCACATCGGCGAGCATAAGGAGAAAGAGATCATGGAGGTTTAAACTCCTTGCCTAACACCAGCTCCGGTTCAGAAGAAGTCCACGAGACATTTTCAAAAATCCCCACGCACGTGGCCGTAATCATGGACGGAAACGGGCGGTGGGCAAAATCGCGCGGGCTCCCTCGCCTGGCCGGTCACAAAGCCGGTACCGAGAATTTACGCCGGATCATCCGCGCCTGTGTTCGATATTCCATTCCTTACCTGACGATCTACGCTTTTTCGACCGAAAATTGGGGCCGGCCGACCGACGAAGTCCAGGGTCTGATGCAGATCATGGAAGACGTGATCGACCACGAGCTGGAAGAGCTCAACGCGGAGGGGGTCCAAATTCGCCATATCGGCCGCCTCGAGCGCATGGCGCCCTCCTTGCAGGAAAAAGTGCTGCGCTCGGTCGAGCTCACCCGCAATAACACCCGCCTGACCCTGTGCATCGCCTGGAACTACGGGGGCCGGGATGAAATCGTGTGCGCCATTCAGCGCATCATCGCGGAGGGCATCCGCCCGGAGGACGTGGACGCTGAACTGGTCAGCCGGCACATGTTCACCGCCGGCTTGCCGGACCCCGACCTGGTGATCCGCACCTCGGGCGAGATGCGGATCAGCAACTTCCTGATCTGGCAGACTGCCTACGCGGAATGGTATGTCACGCCGACCTACTGGCCAGATTTCGATGAATCCGAACTCTTAAAGGCACTGCGTTCCTATGACCAGCGAGACCGCCGCTTCGGCAAACTCTCAGAAACCGGCTGTATCGCCAACCCAACTGACGAGCATGAGTAAGCGGCTCATCGTCGCGATTATCCTGGTGCCGATCGGGGCCGGGTTGATCGCCGTTGGGGGGCTTCCGTACGCGCTCGCGGCCAGCCTGGTTTTAGGGCTGGCCGCGTGGGAATTTGACCGCCTGTTCCGGATGACCGGGCTCTGCCCTTCGCGCTGGCTGCTGATCGGTGGATCCGCGGCGCTGGTCTTCAGCCGGTACTTCCTGGACCTCCGCGATTCCGCGGCGGTTCTGAGCCTGCTCGTTCTGGCGGCGATGGCCGTGCACCTGGTCGACTTCGAGCGCGGGCGAGACCGGGCGGCCACCGATTTCGGGGTGACGGTCGCCGGCCTGCTGTATATCGGCTGGATCGGCGCCTACCTGATCTCCTTGCGCCAGCTCCCGGATGGGAAGTGGTGGGTGCTGACCATCCTGCCGGCGGTCTGGCTGGCGGATGCATCTGCCATGGTATTTGGGATCACCTGGGGGAAGCACATCCTGGCCCCGCGGATCAGCCCGCGCAAGACCTGGGAAGGGTTTGCGGGCGGGATCCTGGGGGCTACCCTGTTTGGCGCCCTCCTCGGCGGGTTGTGGGGCGCGGTCTCGCACGCGATTACCCCGTGGGTTGGCGGCCTGTCTGGGCTGGCGATCGGCCTGCTGTCGCCGCTCGGCGACCTGGGGGAAAGCATGATCAAGCGCCAGGCCTCCGTGAAAGATTCCAGCCAGCTGATCCCCGGCCACGGGGGGGTGTTCGACCGGATTGATTCCTGGCTGTGGGCGGGCGTGATCGGGTACTACCTGGCGCTTGTGCTCCACTGAGAAATCCTGCTAAAAAACCTGGATTAAAAGGACGAACCTGCCGGAGATCCCATCGCTCCGGCCAAATTCTATTTACTGCAACCCCCGGTTTTGATATAAGATTATCTCAGTCCAGTTGATCTGGGCCGCTCCACACACTGCCTGGGATCCATTCGCCGTTGGTGCTTTCCTGAGGGAGGATTAGGATGCAGTCAGAACCCACCCGCAACCTGGCTCTCGAACTCGTGCGCGTTACCGAGGCGGCCGCGCTGAACGCAGGTCATTTCATGGGTCGGGGGGATAAGATCGGCGCCGACAAGGCCGCCGTGGATGCAATGCGGCTGATTCTCAGCTCGATCCAAATGGACGGGATCATTGTGATCGGCGAGGGAGAAAAAGACGAAGCGCCGATGCTCTACAATGGCGAGCGGGTAGGCTCCGGGGGCCCGCCCGAGGTGGATATCGCCGTCGACCCGATCGATGGCACGCGCCCTCTGGCGGAGGGCATCCAGAACTCGATCTCCACGGTTGCGATCGCCCCGCGCGGGAAAATGTTCAACCCCGGCCCATTTGTGTACATGCATAAGATTGCCGTGGGCCCGGAGGCCCGGGACTGCATCGACATCGAGGCGCCGGTCGAAGAGAACCTGCGGCGGATCGCGAAGGCGAAAAACGAGCGGATCGAAAACCTGGTGGTGGTCATCCTGAACCGGCCGCGCCACGAAGCGCTGATCCGCGAGGTGCGCACGGCGGGGGCGCGCATCCGCTTGATCCAGGACGGCGACGTCAGCGGGGCGCTCATGACGGCCTGGCCGGACTCGGGGATCGATGTCTTGCTGGGCATCGGGGGGACTCCCGAGGGGGTGCTGGCAGCCTGCGCGATCCGCTCCATGGGCGGCAACCTGCAGGGGAAACTGTTCGCCCGCAACGAGGACGAGCTGCGCCGCGGGCGGGAGATGGGGTACGATTTCGAGAAAGTCCTGACCCTGGACGACCTGGTCGCTTCGGAGGACGTGTTCTTTGCCGCCACCGGCATCACCAACGGGGAGCTGCTGCGCGGGGTAACTTACTCCCATAACGGCGCCCGCACGGACAGCCTGGTGGTGCGCGGCCTGACCGGGACCGTGCGCCAGATCACCGCTTCCCACAGCCTGGAGAAGCTTGACCGCATCAGCCGCATCCAATACCAGGCCCCGGTTCTGGACGACTGATTTGCCGTTCGTTGTGTGAGATCTTCGCCTGATGCGGGCGTGGGGCGGGCGGGTGCTATAATCAATTTACGCCAAACGCCCGCTGCCGGCGGGGATCAAGGATCAGGGAGGTGCTGTCACTGCCGCCTATCCCGGACGAAGACGCGGAGCTTGCTGACGCAGGCAGATTATTTTCCTGGCCAACAGTGCTGCGGGTGATTGCCCGGGTGGCGCTGCTTTCGGTCTTCGCGATCGCCATCTGGGAGCTGGGCAGCCTTTTCCTCCCTGGATGGGCCAGCCGGGCGGAAACCCCACCCGCTGCTGAGCTGCCTTCACCCAGCCCCGGAACCGGGCTCGACCTGGCTGTCTTTCAGCTGCCCGAGCTTCTCCCTGCCAGCTCCCCCGGGATCTCCCGGTTCGCCCTGCTGCATACGACCCTGCCTGAGCGGCCGCGGTTCGAGCTGACCCAATATACCGTGATCCAGGGAGATACGATTTTCGGGATCGGGGATAAATTCGGGCTGAAACCGCAGTCCGTCCTGTGGGGAAACACCGAACTCCTGGGGGATGACCCGGACATGATCCGGCCCGGGCTGGTGCTGAAGATCCTGCCGGAAAACGGCGCGCTCTATAAATGGAACAAGGGCGACGGGCTGAACCACGTCGCGGCGTATTTTCACGTAACCCCGCAAGACATCCTCGAATGGCCGGGGAACCACCTGACCGCGGAAGGCGTCGGGGACTTCGCCCAACCCAATATCCAGCCCGGCACGCTGCTCTTCATCCCAGGCGGGGTGCGGGAATACATCTCAAAGGTGGTGAACATCCCGCGGAAAAGCCCCGGGGTGGCCAGCTACCTGGGACCGGGGGTGTGCTCCGCGGCGGCGGGCGGCGCGATCGGAACGGGATCTTTCGTCTGGCCGGTGCGCGGGACGATCACCACGCAGTTCTCCCCGGAGACCAATCACCCGGCGATCGATATCGCCGCGCCCCTGGGTACGTCCGTGGCCGCCGCGGATACCGGCGTGGTGGTGTATGCCGGGCCCACCTACGACAACATCGGCTACGGCAACCTGGTGATCATCGACCACGGGAACGGCTGGCAGACCCTGTACGCCCACTTGAGCGCGATATACGTCACCTGCGGGATGGGGGTCTTCCAGGGCGGGGCGATCGGCGCGATCGGCTCGACCGGCCATTCCACCGGCCCGCACCTGCACTTCCAGATGGAGAGCACCCAGTACGGCAAGGTGAACCCGCTGGATTACCTCTCTTAAGCTTGGGATTTCCATTATCCGTAGGGCTGGAAAACCGCATACCGGTCTGGATGGGTTCTTCGTGCTTCAGCTGCCCGAGAGATGGGATTGTGGGGAGGGGGCGCTATGGAAGATCCATCGGTTTCAGCTTTCAAACTGGGGTCTGGGGTTCGGGGGACCGGGCGGCGCTGGCTGCGCATCGCCATGATCACCCTCCTGGCGGCCGGCCTGGCGGGCGGAAAGCCCGCCCAGGCGGAGGATCCCCTTCCTCCGCTCTGCTGGCTGGGGGTGGTGGCGGTCAACCCGACCCCGCAGAGCTACCCGCTGGGCGCGCTGCGGGCCAGCGCGGTCTCGGGCATCTACGCGGATCCCTGGCGCGCGGTTGCGGCCGGGGCGGGGGTCGAGTACGCGGCGGTCCTGCGTGTCGGGGACGCATCCTTTGAGAGCACGCTTGCCAGCCTGCCGGGATGGATCGCTGCCCATCCCGGCGCGGCCTGGCTGATCGGCGACGAGCCGGATAACCCGAACCTGGACCACGACAAGATCCCCGCCGCGACGTACGCCTCGCGCTACTACCAGCTGGCCGCCTGGATCCGCGGGGCGGATCCGCACGCCCGGTTGGGATTTGGCGGCATCACTCAGCCCTCGTCGATCCGCTTGCGCTACCTGGAGCACGCCTGGCAGGCGCTGCTGGCCCTGTCCGGGGGGCAGTCGGCGCGATCCGGGCTGGTGGATTTCTGGGCGATCCACGTCTTCCCGCGCAATGAGACCGGAATCCTGGATGCGGGGATCCCGCCCGGAGAAGAAAGCCAGGGCGCGATCACGGATTACTCTCTGGCAGACGCTTATTCGCATGATCGGTTCGAACAGGATGTCGAGAGCTTCCGGGGCTGGATGGAGGTGCTCGGCGAAAAAGAGAAGCCGCTGTGGGTATCCGCTTACGGCATGCTGGAGAATAACGGGCAGGACTTTGAAGTCAGCCGTTACCTCATCGATACATTCGATTACCTCAGCTTCCACCGGGATGCGCTTTCCGGCCTGGCTTCGGACGGCGGCCGGCTCGTCCAGCGCTGGTTCTGGCACAGCCTGGATGGGGGCGGGGCGCTCGTCAGCGCGAATGATCCCCAGGCGCTGACCATCATCGGGAGCGCCTATTCGTCTGTTTATCAAAGCCGGCCTGCTGGGAGCGATCTGCTGGTCAGCGGGATCGAGGCGCGCCTCCAGCGCTACACGAACGCGGGGACCACCGTCGACGAGCTGGTGACGGTCTCGGTGGGCAACACCGGGGGTTCCGTCCAGGGGACGTTGGGGACCGTCTCTCTCTACGATGGCGCCCCGGACCTGGTGAACCAGCTCAATTTGATCGGGTCGGCGCCGATCGCGGAGCCCCTGCCCGGCTGCGGCGCGGCCGCTCACGTGCAGATCCCCTGGAGCGGGGCGACCGCATTCCGCTGGCACGACCTTTACGCCCTCGTCGAGATGCCCGCCCCGGAGATCGATCCGGACCCGAGCAACAACACCCTCAGGCTGACCGTCTTCACCGGCGCGCCGCCGATCTACCTCCCGCTGGTTTGGAACGGGCCGGGCTGAACCGGGCTGGCCGTAAAAATAAGCCGGACCGGGTAGATCTATCGATCCCCAGGTCCGTTTACCTATCTGGATGACTGCCTTTATCCCCCGGATGACTGTATTCTACCGCCGCGGCTCCTTCGAAAGAACCGGGGAGGGCCCCTTCCGGCCGGGAGGATTTCCCCGGCAAGGAGGGGGTTCTCTCCCGGTTCATTTCACCCGCTACCGCTACTGGCCCTGCAGGCTGACCGTCTTGAAGTCGATGTTCACCGGCAAAAGGTTGTACGACATGACACCGATCCCGCCCAAGCCGCCCTTCAGGTCGGCGCTGACCGTCTGGGTGATCACCCGCGCGCCTTGATTCAGGTCGAGGCTGAGCTTGCGGTCCGAGCAGCTCAGGCGGACCGTATCGACGCCGGCCGAAGAAAACTCCCTGGCGGCCAGAATCGCAGAGCCGAGCAGGACGTACGGATTTTTACCGTCGGCCTTCAGCTTCTGGTCGTACTGGTAGAAATCGACCTTGCTCTCGGCGCCCAGCAGCCGGATTTCGTACCAGGCGGTGAAATTCGGGTCGGCATCACAGACCAGCGCCACACCGCTGCTCTGCAGGGTGCGGTACTCGTAGGTTGCCGAGATCGAGGCGCTGCCCTGGACGGGGGTCTTCAGAAACTGGTAGACATACGTTTCTTTATCCTGGATCGACACTCGCAGCCTCCCATTTTCCAGGGCTGTCTTGACCAGCGGGTCGTGCCCGGCTGCCTGCGAGGTGACGATTTTCAAAGGGGACCAGGCGTCATCCGGCTCGTCAAAGGTTTCCGTTATCTTCACCGGGCTCGCTGAGGAGAGGGCCGGTGGGGTGGCGCCGGCAGCGGGTTGGGTGGTCCCCGGGGTTTCCACCGCGGTGCCGTGGATAACGGTCAGCGTTTGGGCTGGTTGGGCGGGCGGCGGGTTCAAGCTGGCGGAGCGGCTGCAGGCGGACCCGGCCAGCGAGGCGATCAGGACGAGAATCAAGGCTGCTCTTTTCATTCCGGTTCCCTCGGGTTTGCTCGAATGGATGATGAAGCGGGTGGTTTACAGATTTATTACCATTAAATAATGTATTTATTACTATAGTCTTCCCGGGCATGAAAATCAAGGGGCAGATTGCTGCACTTTTCTTGCCGTCTCGCTTCCAGAATCCGGGTTTTGCCTTTCAATTCTGTTGAATCACATTCATCCCGCGACGGGCTATAATGCAGGAAACGCTCCGAACGATTTCGGGGTTTAACCATGCCTGCATCGATCTGCCCTAAGTGCGGTTTCACCAACCCGGACGGCATGCGGTTCTGCGGGAACTGCGGGATGCGCCTGTCGATCGACACGGAGATTCTCCAGCCGTCATCCGTGGCGGCTTCGCATCTCTTCGACCGGGTGGGGGTGATGGGCGCCGACCTGGTGGAGCGCTTCCGCCAGGCCGGGGTTGAGGCTGCCGGGCAGCGCCGGAACGTCACCATCCTATTTGTCGACATGACCGGCTTCAGCGACCTGCCGAACGAAATGGATCGGGAAGGGAACTACCCGCTGGTCCGGCAGTTCATCACCGTCATGGTGCAGGACGTTTACAAGTACGACGGCATCGTGGATAAAATCCTGGACGACGGGCTCATGGCGATCTTCGGCGCCCCGATCGCACACGAGAACAATGCCGATCTCGCCGTTCGGGCCGCGATTGAGATGCAGTCGGACGCCGCCCGCCTGGCCCAGGAAGTGCGGGCTTCGATCGGCAAGGAGATCCGGCTGCATATCGGCATGCACAGCGGTCCGGTGTTGATCGGCAACCTGGGCTCGGACCTTCTCCTCAACTACACCGCGATCGGCGATACGGTGAACCTGGCTTTCCGGCTGCTGCAGAGCGCCGAACCGGGGACGACCCTGGTCAGCCAGTCGGTTTTCCAGCAGACCCGCCATCTGGTCGAATTTACCCCTACCCCGCCGCTGCCGCTGAAAGGCATTCCCGACCCGGTGCCCGGCTACCTGGCCAGCCGCCTGAAGGAAAAGCCCGGGCCGACGCGGGGCATCGAAGGGGTGCACGCGCCGATGATCGGCCGCACCGCCGAGCTCGACCGCCTGCGGATTGCCCAGCAGGTGCTGCTGACGACGCACGAAGGCCGGTTCTTCATGATCCAGGGCGAAGCCGGGGTGGGCAAAACGCGCCTGGTCACCGAATTTTCGTACGAGCTGGAGCAGAGCGGGATCCGCTGCATCATCGGGCACAACTACATTTACCGCCGCGCGGTCTCGTACTGGCTTTTCATGGACTTGCTTTACAACTACATGGGCCTTCCCTCGGTCGCGCCGGAAGAGACCCTGCGGTCTCGCATGGCGGAAAAAGCCGAGATGCTGCTCGGACCCCAGGCGGCGGAGGTGCTCCCCTACCTGGAATACGTGGTCTCGCTCAAGCCGGCTACCGCCGAGGCCGCCGAGCGCCTGAGCCTGCTGGATGCCGCCCAGCTGCGCCAGCAGGTTTTTCTCGCCGTGCGCGACCTGCTCGTGGCGGAATCCCGCCGCAACCCGCTGGTGCTGGTCTTCGAGGACCTGCAGTGGGCGGACGACGCCTCGCTGGAGCTGCTGCGCTTCCTGTTCGACACCGTCCGGCAGGAACCGCTGATCATTATCGCGCTGACCCGGCCCTCGAACGAGCCCCCCTTGCGCCGGCTGATCGAGCACGCCGACCGGACGCTGGGCGGGCGCTTCACCCTGCTGGTGCTGGATATTCTCTCCCCGCGCCAGAGCGAGAAGCTGTTCAAAGAGCTGATCGACTGCCCCGAGCTGCCCGAAGATCTCAGCAGCCGCATCCTGCAGTATGCCAACGGGAACCCGTTCTACCTGGAAGAGACCGTGCGCATGCTGATCGACGACAAGACCATCTACCGCGACGGCAACCGCTGGTACCTGGCGGCCGATGCGGATATCCACAAGCTGGGGGTGCCCAGCACCCTGCAGGGGGTGATCCTGGCGCGCTTCGAGCGTTTGAGCGACTTCGACCGGCGCGTGCTGCAGGTGGCCTCGGTCATCGGGCGCGATTTTCCGTCCCGCCTGCTGGTCGAATCGCTGGGCGTCGCCGATTCAGGGATGGTCCAGCAGGCCCTGACTGACCTGGCTGAGCACGGTTTCTTGCAGCGGTTCTCGGAGATCTCGGAGAACGATTACCGGTTCACCCACGCCCTGGTTTGCGACGCCATTTACTCGACCCTGCTGAAATCCGACCGCAGCGAGCTGCACGGCACGGTGGGGGAAGCGATTGAGACGCTTTACGCCAGCCGGATTGACGATCAGGTGGAGCTGCTGGCGCGCCACTACTCGTGGAGCAACCGCTACGAGCGGGCCGTG